>PMUE01000364.1 GCA_003167055.1 Vulcanimicrobiota bacterium
TACGCCAACTGGCATTCGGCGCTGAAGAAGCGGGTGGAAAACGACGCCGAAGCGGAACGCCGGCGCGATCTGGCGATGCGCGCGATTCTGGCGCATCAAGGGGCCATCGATCGCGCGCAGTTGCCGGCCGACGAGGCGATTGCCTGGGTCGAGCGCGGTGATCGCGACGGCCGCTACGAGGTCAACAGCGCGCCATTCGACGTGGCCGAGTTCTTACGCGCGGCGCTCTTTGCCCGTACCTCGAGCGTGGTGCTTACGAGCGCGACGATCTCGATCGACGGCAGCTTCGACTTCCTCAAACGATCGCTCGGGGTGAGCGAAGCTCAGGAAGTGATCGCGCCGTCGCCGTTCGACTACGCGCGCCAGGCGCGGCTGTATCTCGCACCGCCCGACCTCAATCCCAAGGCGAACGATTTTGCTCGAAAAGCGGCGCCGATTGTCGAAGAATGTCTCGATCGTTGCCGCGGCCGCGCGTTCGTGCTCTTCACGTCATATGCGCGGTTGCGCGAAGTGTACGCACTGCTGCGTGAGCGCCTACCGTTTCCGGTCAAGCTGCAAGGCGAGCTGCCCCGCGCGCATCTCTTGCAATGGTTTCGCACGACGCCCAACGCCGTGCTCTTTGCCACCGGCACATTCTGGGAAGGCATCGACGTCGTCGGTGACGCCTTGTCGTGCGTGATCATCGATCGGTTGCCGTTTCCCTCGCCCGCGGATCCGCTCGTCGCCGCGCGTGTCCGCGATTTAGAGTCGTGCGGCATGGACGGATTTGAGGAGTACATGATTCCTGCGGCGATCGTGCGACTCAAGCAGGGCTTCGGGCGTTTGATTCGCAGTACCACCGACACGGGCGTCGTTGCGCTGCTCGACGGCCGCGCAGCTTCGACTCGGTACGGTCAAACGATTCTGCGCGCGCTGCCACCGGCACGCCGCATCACCCACCTCGATGAATTAACGGAGTTCTTCGCTTGAAAAACCGTTCGCTTTGTACGGCTCTCGCGCTTACCCTTGCCGCCGCGCTCGTTCCCATCGCCGTCTTGGCATGGGGCGTAGTCGGGCACACGATGATCAATCGTCTTGCCGCGCAAGGTTTTCCGGCATCGATGCCGCCGTTTGTGCGCTCGTCAGACGCGATCGCTGAAATCGCCACTCTCGGTCCGGAAGAAGACCGCATCAAAGATGCGGGCCAATCGTGGGACGACGACTTTGATCCTGGCCACTACGTCGACATCGGCGACGACGGTACGATTCTCGGCGTCGTGCGGCTCGATGCGCTGCCCAAAGATATGGCGGCGTACGGGCATGCGTTAGCCGCCGCCAATACCGATCTGTTCCGCGCGGGCTATCTGCCGTATTCGATCATCGACGGCTACGAGCGGGTGCGCAAAGACTTCGCGATTTGGCGGGTCGACGACTATCTCGCCGTGCATGCCGGCAGCCAGCCGGTTCGCGATGAGTACTCGCGCGATCGCGCGCTGCGCGAAACGCTGACCCTGCGCGACATCGGTGATTGGGGTCACTTCGTGGGCGACGGGAGTCAGCCGCTCCACATCACGATCCACTTCAACGGCTGGGGCAACTACCCTAACCCCAACAACTACACGACCACCCACATTCATTCGTTCTTCGAGTCGCAGTTCGTCAATCAGTATGCAAAGATCGACGCCGTGCGCGCGCTCATGCCGCCCTACCCGCTGCAAGCGCCGGCGCATCTGCTCTCGCAAGAAGAAATCGCCGCGATGGTTGGGCAGTATTTGGAGGATACCGCGAAAGCAGTCGTTCCGCTTTACGAGCTCTACGCGTCGAACGACTTCGCCAACGGCACGCCGAAGGCGGTCGCATTTACCGACCAGCAACTCGCACACGGCGCCGCCGAGCTGCGCAATCTGACCGCTCTCGCCTGGGAAGATAGCATCAACGCCGGCTTCGGCTACCCGGAGATCCCCGTGCGAGACATCCTTTCCGGCAAGGTTGTACCGACGGCGGAAAATCAGACACCCTGAAGGTCATCCACGCGCGGCTGCGCGGCGTAATTGAGGTATGTTGAACATCCTTCTTGCCGCCGCCATGGCGTCAGCCTCGCCCTCGGCCAAGCCGGCCGCAATGCACTCGATGAAGAGCTCATCGTCGATGAAGAGTACCCACATGATGGCGTCGCCGAAGGCCAGCCACATGATGGGCTCGCCCAAGCCGAAGCCCTCTTCGCCACCCCGCGTTTAGGCGCGGCAAACATCCTCGTTAGCCGCAACCGCCACTGGCGCGCGGGGCGGGAAGAAGCGCTTTAATCGCCGGCTCCGAGAGGATCGCGTTTAGTTCGTCACTCTGCGTGCGGTAGAGCGGAAGTAGCTTGTCGTGGAGGGCTTTGCGTGCGGCCTCGCCTTGGGTCGTGAGCTGATCGACGCGATAGTCACTGATGAACTCGACCTTCGCGAAGTCTTCCTCGACCATCCATACGCTCTGCAGAATCTTCAAGTCGCCGATCGAATCGAGGAATTTGCGGGAGTCGAACTGTCCGTTGGCCGATTCTTCGCTCTGCTCTTCGGCCGCTTCTTTGATGGTGTCTAGCGTGAAGCCGTCCGGGAGCTTCTCAACCGCTTCGGGTGAGAGGCCGCGAGCGTCTTGCAGCTTCTCCAAGAACTCATGGAGGTCGGCGATCTTCTTCGATTGCGAGAGATTGTCGAGAAACGACCGTGCATCCGGAGCCAATCCGTCGGTTAACGCGAGTTCTTGCAGCATGTCGTCCGCGGTCTGCTCGATCGACCCACCCGCGTCGCGAATGAACCTATCACGATCTCGACGGAGCTGTGCTTGCAGCGCGGCGAGCCCCGTCGCGCTGGAAGCAAGGCTTCCGTTGAGCGCATTGAGCGCGCGTTCAGTGATTTGCAGTTGCTGCGCAAGGACGCGTGCGTGCTCGAGTTCCCGCGCTACGCCGATTGCCTTTTCGACGTTATCCGGTGAGTTGTGTAGCGTGTTCTCGGCCACTGAGATTGACTGGAGCGCGGTCGTGCCTCGCGTCGCTTCGCCGATAAACGCGGGCGCTATCGGTGACGGGACGCAGATGTGGTGTGCCGCGATGCGACGCAAAGCCACGTTTTGCGCGCCGCCGCCACCCGTCGCTGCCGGTGTTTCCTCGCTCACGTTTTCGACTTGCGCCGGAGCGACCAAACTGCTTTGCGTGAGATCGACGACCGACGAATCTTGTGCAAACGGATTGACGCTGACGTTGCCGGGCGGGAACGGCGTCAACGAAACGCCACCGGTCGCGATCATCTTCAAGTGCGAGTGTTCGCTGCTCGGATCGCCGTACATGTAGAAGTACATCAGCCCGGGAACTTGCGTCGGGCCTTGCCACGCGACCCGTCCTTCCTGCGGCAGACGAAACGCCGGATCGTGGAGGTGGATCCACCTCGCGGCAGCGGCGAGCTTTGCCGCTTCCTTCAGTTCGTGAAGCGCCAGAAACTTTTCGGAAAGCGGATCGTAGAGCGACGTCAAGAGATTTTCGTAACTTCCAGGCTGCGGCGCCAGGTCACGGCCGTTGCCAAGCTCGCGAATGTTGAAGCGCATCGCGACGTCGCGGAATGCGAGTGTGTGTCCGTCGGCCGATTGCCGCGCGTCCATCTTCGCAACCGAGATCCAAAGGTGGTAGGACGCTTCGGTTCGGCCGAATTGCGGATGCGCGCGCTCGAATGCGAAGCTCGTCATGTAACCCGGAACGGATTTCGCCAAGTCGGGCTGTGCGATCAATCTTTTGCTAGTGTAATCGCCAAAGAACATGAGGCGTGCTAATTGCGAGTTTGCCGGTACGCCGAAGTATTCGGGAACCACCTCCGGCGTGACGCCGAATTCCGCTTGGACAAGTTCAGGCGGGATCAAGACGCCTTGGGACCGATAGGCAAGCCCATCGACAATTTGCCCGAGAACCGGTTTGAGCGCGCCGCGGAGCGCATCGAAAACCACGCCAAACGCGGTGACGAGATTCTGCGAGCGCTGCACCTCTGCCTCGAACGGGCCGGTTAGCGAACCGGCCGGCAGCGAGAAGATCGTCTCCATGCGCTGCGTCATATCGAATTCAAGCTGACGTTGACCGGCGAACAGCGTCGTTTGACCGGCCTGGATCTGCGCGCGGATCGTGGTTGCCTCCGGAAGCAGCCCTTCTGCGGCGACCCATGAAACGGTCGCCACCGGCGCAAGCTGCGGATAGCGGTTTTGCACGGCGACCTCATCGTAATTGCCGATCGCTGTCATGAGGTTCGCCGCGTCGGA
>PMUE01000005.1 GCA_003167055.1 Vulcanimicrobiota bacterium
TAGGTCTGCACGTCCATCTGCTGGATCGTCAGCTCGCCGTCGACGATGCGGTTGTGGATCCACTGGTGGCTGGGGTTGAAGCGCCGGGTGTGGCCGCCCATCCCGACGACTCCCGTCTCACGCTGCACCTGCACGATGCGCTCGGCATCGGCGAGATCGTCCGCGATCGGGATCTCGATCTCGACGTGCTTGCCTGCGCGCATGCACGCAACCGCCTGTGCGGCATGCAGCTGCGTCGGCGTGGCGAGAATGACCGCTTCGACGTCCGGGATCGCCAGCGTCTCGGCGAGGTCGGTCGTCCAGTGCGGGATGTTCCACGCTTTGGCGACCTCTTCGGTGCTCGCGGCGCTGCCGCCGGCGAGCGAGATCACCTCGGCGTCGTCGATGTTCGCCAGCGCCTCGAGGTGCTTCACCCCGAACGCGCCTTGTCCGGCCAGGGCGAGCTTCACGTAGGGAACCTCCGAAGAAGTCCTGCGCCAGTCGCCCTCGGTCTTTTCCGCCGGCTCTTCGTCGCTGCGTCGGTCACAATGCTACGGCATTGCTCCCTCCTCGCTCCTCGATCCGACGAAAAAACCTCGATGGCTTTGTGGCACACGACTTCTTCAGAGGCTCCCTACACGACTACTTCGTCGGCGACATCTTCGGGCTGCTCATCGAGTTGGGGCATCCCGTACTCGATCCGCGTTTCGGCGATCCGCTGCTGCGGCAAACCGGGATTTTCGAGGATGAGGTGTCCGACCGCGGTGTTCGACGCGGGCACGTGGTAGTAGCGGTAGACTTCCTTGGCCCGATCGTCGAGCGCCCCGCGCATGATCAGCCACATCACCAGCTCGATCGCCTCTGAGCCGGCTTCGCGAACGTACTCGATGTGCGGCCGCTGCGCAAGGTGTGCGGGGTCGGCGATGAGTTCATCGAGAAATGCATTATCGAACTCGGCGTTGATGAGCCCGGCACGCGGGCCTTGAAGCTGATGCGACATGCCGCCCGTGCCGAACACGACCACGCGCAGATCTTCAGGGTACGACTCGACCGCTTTGCGGATCGCTTTGCCTAAGTTGTAGCAGCGGTTTCCTGTCGGCGGCGGATATTGCACGACGTTGACCGCGAGCGGAATCACCGGCGCGGGCCACGCTTTGGGCTGCCCGTACATCAATGAGAGCGGTACGGTGAGACCGTGATCGACGGCCATGTTGTTGACGATCGTCATGTCGAATTCGTCGAGGATCGTCGACTGGGCAATGTGCCACGCAAGTTCAGGATGCCCCACGACGGGTGGCACCCTGCGCGGCCCCCAGCCTTCGTCGGCGATCGGAAACTCCGGCGCGCATCCGATCGCAAACGTCGGAATGATGTCGAGCGAGAACGCCGTGGCGTGGTCGTTGTAGACCTCGATGATGACGTCGGGCGCGAGATCCGCGATCCACTTCTTCGAAAATTCATAACCGGCAAAGACCGGCTGCCAGTAGGACTCCGTCGTGCGACCGTTATCGAGTGCGGCTCCGACGGCCGGAATGTGCGATGTCGCCACACCTGCCACGATTCTAGCCATCGCGCCACTCCGATTTGCTCCGATTGCCTTCGATGCCGCGACCGCCGGAGCGCATCATCTCGACGTACGCCTCCTGCGTCATGCCCGACATCTTCGCGGCGAGCGCTTGAAACGAGAGCCCGTCGGTCGCGCCGAGCTTCGACGTGTAATAGATGTTGCCGCCGAGCTCGAGCATGCGATTCCAGTCGCGTTTGAGGACGGCGTCGCGCTGCTGCGGCGTCATCGGCCAACGATCGAGATATGTGGGCTCATCGGCCTTGAAGGCTGCGCGGTTCTCCGGCTTCATCAGCGACATGCAGAACATGTTGAGGTGATAGCCCTTGCGCGAATGCTCGGCGTCGAAGAGCGTCGTTCCCGGGATATCGTCGAACGGATTCTCGCGCTGCGTCATCATTGTTCTTCGGGCCAATAGAGCCGCATCGGATTACGCACGAGCAATTGCTCTTGCAGCGCCTTGGTGGTCGCGATGCGCGGAATGAAGTCGACCAGCTTACCGTCGTCCGGCATATGCGTCGTCATGTTGGGATGCGGCCAGTCCGTGCCCCACAGCACGCGGTCGGGATAGCGCTCGACGAGTGCGCGTCCAAACGGTACGACGTGTTCGTACGGCGGCCCGATCTTCGAAAGCCGCTCCGGACACCTGACTTTCACCCACAGATTCGGATGCTCGTCCATGAGCGCAATGAACCGCTTCCACTGCGGATGCTCCAAGCCCAGATCGACGTCGGGCCGGCCCATGTGATCGATCACCACGGTCGCCGGCAGCGAGGTGATAAACGGTGTCAGATCTTCTAACTCCGGGGCTTCGAAATAGATGACGATGTGCCAGCCGAGCGGGATCGTTTTTTCCGCGATTTGCACGTAGTGCTCGCGCGGCGTCGCATCCACCAGGCGCTTCAAGAAGTTGAACCGCACGCCGCGAACGCCCGCCGCATGCATCTCTGCAAGCTGTAGCGCGCTCACGTCGTGCTCTACGACGGCAATGCCGCGCGCTTTATCGCCGGCCGCAACCAACGCATCGATCATTGCGGCGTTATCCGAACCGTGGCAACTCGCCTGAACGATGACGTTGCGCGCGAACCCCAGGAGGTCGCGCAGCTCGAAGAGCGCTTCCTTCGGCGCGTCGCCGGGCGTGTATTTGCGTTGCGGCGCGTACGGGAACACGTCGCCGGGTCCGAACACATGGCAATGCGCGTCGACCGCCCCGGCCGGGGCCTGGAACGCCGGGCGCGTGGGATGTGGGTGATAGCGATTCAGATCGATCACGAGATGGCAGAACCCAACCGGCTTCGTAGGCGCGGATAGACGCGCAAGGCGTTGCCTTCATAGATTTTCGTGCGCGTTGCATCGTCGAGCCCGAGGGCTTCGATGTAGCGCTTGGTATCGTCGTAGTTGAAGCCGGTACGCGGATCGATGCCGCGCACGGCGCCGACCATCTCGGAACCGAACAGGATATTCTCCGGGGGAATCACCTTGAAAAGCAGTTCGATGCCAGGCATGTGATAGACGCACGTATCGAAGAAGACATTCTTCAACACTGACTCTTCGAGCGGCGGCCGCTTCATGTCTTGTGCGAGCCCGCGATAGCGGCCCCAGTGATATGGCACCGCGCCGCCGCCGTGCGGGATGATGAATCGAAGCGTCGGGAAATCGACGAATAGATCCGCCGAGATGAATTGCATGAAGGCGGTCGTATCGGCATTGATGTAGTGCGCACCGGTCGCGTGAAAGTTAGGATTGCACGACGCGCTCACGTGGACCATCGCCGGGACATCGAGCTCGACCATCTTCTCGTAGAGCGGATACCAGAATTTGTCCGTCAGCGGCGGCGAATTCCAATGACCGCCCGACGGATCGGGATTGAGGTTGGCGCCGATGAACCCAAGCTCGTTCACCGTGCGCTCGAGCTCTCGGATGCTGGCCGCGAGGTCCGCGCCGGTCGACTGCGGCAGTTGCGCCACGCCGACGAAGTTGCGTGGATAGAGTTCGCACACCCGCGCGATCAGATCGTTGCAGGCGCGCGCCCAGGCGATGCTGGTGGCTTCCGTTCCGATATGATGCGCCATCGCCGAAGCCCGCGGCGAGAAAATCGTCACGTCGGTGCCGCGCTCACGAGAAAACTTCAGTTGCGCGTTCTCGAGGCTGGTACGGATCTCGTCGTCGCTGATGTTCGGCTCGAGTGGCGAGGGCAGCGACGCGTCGGACAGCCCCGCAATCTGCGCAGCACGGAAGGTTTGCAACGCCTCGGGCGCGGTCGTGTAGTGGCCGTGGCAATCGATGATCACAGGGAGCCTTTCCTCCAAACGTCACCGGGAACGAAGATGTCACCCGTCATCAGCGCCCGTGCCGTGCGCAGCAGCGCAGAACGTTGCACCTGCGGGCCGGATGGGCCGGACTCGATCTCCATCGAGACGGTGAAAAAGCCGGTCGGATGCTCGATCTCAAAACTGCGTACGCCGTCTCCACCTGACGGAGCGATCTCCGACGCGATCGATCCGGGAAGTGCGCACGCGGTGGCTACGCTGACGGCGCCGAAGACGCCGATCGCTTTGTGCACTTTGTGCGGAATGAACATGCGTGTCGAGATGTCGCCGCCGTTGCGCGCCGGGGCGACGAGGCACATTTTGGGCACGGTTTTTTTGGTCACGTCGCCCAACTGCATGCGCTTCCCGGCTTCCAACCGTATCGTTTCGACCCGGGCGCGCAGCGCGCTATCGGCTTCCATTTCCTCGGGCGTTTCATCGCCGGTTTGTCCAAAATCGGCCGCGCGCATCACCACCACCGGCATGCCGTTATCAATTAGGGTTACGTCGGTATCGGCGATGACGTCGCGAGCGTTTCCCGACGGCAACAGCGCGCCGCAGCTCCCCCCGGCAACATCGAGGAAATCGATGTCGATCGGCGCTGCCGTACCGGGGACGCCGTCGATGCGCGCATCTCCGTCATAGCGGACGCAGCCGTTGGGCGTCTGGACATGCGCGACGGCAATCGAGGCGGTGTTGACCATGTGGATACGGACGCTCGTTCGCGGCGCTGTCGCGGAAATCAGTCCACGCTCGATCGCGAACGGTCCAACGCCCGCCAGCATGTTGCCGCAGTTCTGCGACGCGTCCACGCGCGCTTCGTCGACCACCACCTGTAAGAAGAGATAGTCAACGTCGGCATCGGGCCGGCTCGGAGGACCGACGATTGCGACTTTACTGGTGAGCGTATCCGCGCCGCCGACGCCGTCGATCTGGCGCGCGTCGGGCGAGCCCATCGCCGCGAGCAGCACCGCATCGCGCACGGCCGTCTCTTCGGGCAAATCGCTCGCAAGAAAAAAAGGACCCTTCGACGTCCCGCCACGCATCAACGTGCAGGGGATCGCGCGTTGCTTCACGCGCGCGAGCCTTCGACCAATTTACGTAGATCGTTGATGTCGTACGAGTGCTCGCCGCGCGCATAACGTTCGCGATTGCGACTCTCTGTTTCAATGCGTTTGCGCGATGCTGCGAGGACGTCTTCCACGCGCTCCTTACGAATCGCACACGCACCATCGGCATCGAGCACGACCAGATCGCCGGGTGAAATCCTCGTACCGCCGACATCGACCGGGACGTCGAGCTCTCCGGGAATCGCCTTCTTCGCACCCCGCACACGGATCCAGCGCGCCCAGACGGGTACAGCCATCGATGCCAGATCTTCGGCGTCGCGCACCGCTGCGTCCACCAAGACACCTGCTGCGCCGGCCGCGATCATTTGCGTCAGCAAGAGATCGCCGACGAGGGCAATCGCTCGCGGTTCGGGCATCGTAAGCACGACGATATCGCCGCGTTGGATACGCTCGATCGCCGCGTGCACCATCAAATTATCGTCTTGCGAGCAGCGCACGGTGCGTGCCGGACCCGCAGCCCGGCTATGCGGAACGAGCTGATGCAGCGCAAGATCAATCAGGCCCTCTTTACCCGACGCCTCGTAAATCGTCGCAACGCCGAGACGCGCGCACTCTTGATAATCAACCATTGCGAGAAGTCACCAGGAGGGAAACAAACTCGTTGCCAACATTGTCGACAATCATGGCGACGATTTTTCACGGACTTGCAGACGATCCTGCACGCGCCCGCTCTGCATCTGACATCGCCGAGCATATTCGGCGAGCGATCGCATCCGGCGATCTCGCCCCGAACGAGCGCTTGGTGGAGCAAGACCTTGCTAGGGATCTGAACACGAATCGCTCCGTCATTCGCACCGCGTTTGCGCATCTCGAGCAACAGCGGCTGCTAGTACGCGAGCCCAATCGCGGCGTGCGCGTACGAACGTATACCGCGCTCGAAGCCGTGGAAATCCTCGAAACGCGCGCCGCGCTCGAAGGCCTTGTCGCGCGCTGCGCGGCCAAGCGCATCGACGGCGAGGGCGAACGCGCGCTACGCGGTATCATCGGGGAGATGCGTGCTTGTCGCGATTCGGGCGATCTACTCGCGTATTCACAGCTCAACACGCGACTGCATCGCACGGTTCTCGAAATTGCGAATCATGAAACGGCGACAATGCTGCTCTCGTCGTTGCAATCGCAAGCCGTCCGCTATCAATTTCGCACGGTGTTGCAGCCGGGGCGCATCGCGCAATCGCTCGGCGAGCACGAAGCGATCGTTCAAGCGATCGTCGCGCATAACGAAGATGACGCGGAACGCACGATGCGCGCGCATATCGGATCGGTCGCACAGACGGTCTTAGCGATCGGCGGCAAAGATTTAACCGCCCTCAAGGCGATCTAAGACGGTGGACGCTGGCGAAGTGCTCACCGCAACCGGCGCGACCAAACGATTCGGGAACTTCATCGCCGTCGATCGCGTCGATTTTGCCGTTTCGCGCAACGAGGCGGTCGGCATCGTGGGCCCAAACGGTGCGGGCAAGACGACCCTGCTCAATCTGCTTGCGGGGACCTACCCGCTCTCTGCCGGCAGCGTTAGCCTCGACGGTCTCGACGTCTCGCGCACCGATGCTGCGGCGCGATGCCGCATGGGCATCGGGCGCTCACATCAGGTACCGCGTCCCTTCGTCGACATGACGGTTTTTGAAAACGTCTTTGTCGCAGCGTCGAGCGGCGGAAGCTGCACGCGCGCCGAGGGCTATAAAGCGAGCATTGCATCGTTGGACCTGTGTGGAATGTTGAGCAACGCGAATCGCACCGCGGCGACGCTGGGTCTCCTCGATCGCAAGCGCTTAGAGCTTGCGCGAGCGCTGGCGACGAACCCCAAGGTGCTATTGCTCGATGAAATCGGTGCGGGACTGACCGACGCGGAAGCGAGCGAACTGGTCACGATCATTCTCCAGCTGCGCGCGACCGGCATTACCATCGTGTGGATCGAACACATCTTGCACGTCTTGCTGCAAGTTATCGACCGGCTAGTGTGCATGGACTCCGGCGTCGTGATCGCACAGGGCAAGCCGGAAGAGGCGCTCGCGCATCCGGCCGTCATCGAAGCCTATCTCGGAAGCGGCGTTGCATGAACGTGCTCAGCGTCGAAGCGCTCGATGCGCGTCACGGGTTGCTCAAAGCGGTTCGAGGCGTATCGTTTGCCGTGTCAGCGGGCGAGATCCTCGCACTGGTCGGGGCAAACGGCGCTGGTAAGACAACGCTGCTGCGCACGATCGCCGGCGCTCACAAGGCGTCGTCCGGAAAGGTCATCTTCGACGGAACCGACATCAGCAATGTTCCCGCCAACAAGCGAACGCGCGCCGGCATCGCACTGGTTCCCGAAGGGCGACGTCTCTTCGGCGAGATGACGGTGGAAGAGAATTTGCTCGTTGCGGGGCGCACCGGCCGTAAGGGCCCATGGAATTACGCGACAGTGCTCGACGCATTCCCCATGCTGCAACCGCTTGCGCAGCGCAAGGGCAACGATCTTTCCGGCGGACAGCAACAAGCCACGGCGATCGGGCGCGCGCTGATGACCAATCCGCGTTTGCTGCTCATCGACGAAGTCTCGCTGGGGCTTTCCCCGGTTGCCGTCAACGCGGTCTATGAATCGCTTCAAACCGTCATTGCAAGCGGCGCAACGATCGTACTCGTCGAGCAAGACCTCAGCCGCGTGCTGCGCATCTCGACGCGCATCGTCTGCCTGTTGGAAGGCCGCGTGGTGCTCGAAGGCCGGACCTCGGACGTCACAAAGGAGCAAATCACGGAAGCGTACTTTGGCTTACGGCGTCCCGCCACGCTCGAGGTGGAAGCGTGATCGACCAAATCGTCCAAGGCGTCTTGCTGGGCGGCTACTACGCACTGGTCGCCTGCGGTCTTTCATTTATGTACGGCGTCATGCGCATCATCAATCTCGCGCACGGTAGCCTCGCCATTCTCGCTGCATTCCTGGTGTGGTACATAACCGAACAGCTCGCCGTGTCGCCGTTTATCGCGCTGCTGATCGTCGTTCCAATTATGGCCGCGCTGGGATGGATTTTGCAGCGAACGGTTCTGGATCGCAGCCTGCGTTCGGGGCCGCTCACGCCGCTGCTCAGCACCTTCGGCATCGCGATCATCATTGACAACGGTCTCTTCGAACGCTTCGGGGCCGACACGCGATCGCTCGCGCCCAACATCGGCGACCTGTCCTACAAGAGCTGGACGCTTCCCGGTGGGGTGACGGTCGGCCAACTTGGATTGTTGACGTTGGGCGTGGCGGTGGTGTTGATCGTCGGCTTGCAGCTGTTCCTCAAGTATGCACCGCTCGGGCGAGCGATTCGCGCGACCGCGGAAGATCCCGACACGGCGGAGCTCATGGGCATCAATTCGCGATCCGTCTATGCCGCCGCCGCGGCGATCGCGCTCGGTACGGTCGCGATCGCCGGCGCGTTCCTCGGCATGCGAGCGACGTTCGATCCCTACTCGGGCGGCGCACAATTGATCTTTGCGTTCGAGGCGGTGGTGATCGGCGGCACCGGATCGCTCTGGGGAACGCTGCTTGGCGCGATTGCGCTGGGCGTTGCGCAGAATCTTGGTGCGCAAGTCAATCCGAAGGGCTTCCTCATCGCCGGACACCTGCTGTTCTTCTGCGTGCTCGCGGTGCGAGTTTTTGCCGCGGGCGGCTTCTCGCTGAACTGGCTCAAAGCATTGTGGCGGAGCCAGCCGGCATGACCGATGCGGTTTGGGTGCGACGTTGGAGCAGCGTCTCCATCATTACGATCGTCGGGCTGGCCGGCATCATCGCGATTCTCGCCTTTGGTCCGTTGTTTCTCGGATCATATTGGACCAGCCGGCTCACCACGCTCTTCATCTATATCATTCTGGCTGTCATGTGGAACGCGCTCGCCGGCTATGCCGGGCTGGTTTCGGTCGGGCAGCAAGCGTTCTTCGGCCTAGGCGCGTACGTCGTGATCCGCCTTTCCGACGCAGGTATGCCGGTCTATCCCGCCATCGCGCTGGCTCCGGTCATCATCGCGGTGCTCGCACTTGTGCTTTCGCCGCTCGCGCTGCGCTTACGCGGTGGTGAATTCGCCATCGGCATGTGGGTGTTCGCCGAGCTTGCCCACTTACTCGTCAACCTGGACAGCTTGATTCAAGGCGAAACCGGCAGGTCGCTCATCGCCCTATCAGCCTTCGCACCCGACGTCCGACGGGCAAATAACTACTGGTTTGCGCTCGGTGCGATGACGATCTTCCTCGCACTCGTGTTCGTGCTGCTGCGCAGCCGGATGGGCGCCTCCGTGCAAGCGATTCGCGATAACGAGGAAGCGGCGGCATCCGTCGGCGTGCGCGTGATGGCGACGAAGCGTACGATCTTTGTGCTGGCGGCGGCGGGCTGCGCCGCGGCAGGTGCGTTGACGCTGTCGACGCTCATCACGTTTCAACCCAAAACGTTTTTCAGCGTGCAATGGACGGCGTATATGATCTTCATGACGCTGGTCGGCGGCCTCGGGACGTTCGAAGGCCCGATCATCGGCGCCATCGTCTTTTTCATCGTGGAAAGTCTCTTCGGCTCATCCGGCGTGTGGTATCTGATCGCGCTTGGTGCGTCGGCGTTGGTCTTCTCGCTGTGGATTCCCCGCGGCATCTGGGGCACGATCACCGCTCGTTCGGGAATTCAGCTCATGCCGATCGGCTACCGGCTGCTGTTTCGCAAATGAATATCACCGCCGCCGTGACCCGCGCCGTGCGCTCGCCGATGTCGCTCGAAACGCTCGAACTCGAAGCGCCGCGCGACGACGAGATCCTGGTGCGTGTGGTTGCTACCGGCGTTTGCCACACCGACATCGCGATGCGCGATCAAGCCTTCCCCGTTCCGCAACCCGTCGTGCTCGGCCACGAAGGCGCGGGCGTCGTCGCCCAGGTCGGCTCCGTCATAACCAGCGTCGTGCCGGGCGATCACGTGGTGATGAGTTACAACTCGTGCGGAACGTGCCCGAGCTGTGTAGCGAGCGCCGCGACCTACTGTTACGATTTCTTCGGCCGCAACTTCGCCGCCGCGCGCCCTGACGGGACGACACCGATCTCCAATGGCAGCGGCACCATCCACGGCAACTTCTTTGGGCAATCGTCGTTTGCCGACTTCGCGCTTTGCAACGAGCGCAATGTCGTGAAGGTTTCAAAAGACGTGCCGCTGGAATTGCTTGGACCGCTCGCGTGCGGTGTGCAAACCGGCGCCGGTGCGGTGCTCAACGCGTTCAAAATTGCGCGCGGCGAATCGTTCGCGGTCTTCGGCGCCGGCTCGGTCGGGCTGAGCGCGGTGATGGCCGCGGCGGCAGCCGGCGCGTCGCCGATCATCGCGGTGGATCTGCTCGAATCGCGTTTAGCGCTGGCACGCGAACTCGGCGCGACCCACACCGTGAACCCGTCCAAAGTAAATCCCGCCGAAGAGATCGTCAGGCTCACCGGCGCAGGCGTCGATTTTGCGCTCGAGGCGACCGGCATTCCGCCGGTGATTCGCCAAGCGGTCGAGAGTCTCGCGCCGCGCGGTGTCTGCGGAATCCTCGGCGCCGCTCCGGCCGGCAGCGAGATGACGCTCGACGTGCTGCATCTCATGACCGCGGGACGCACGCTGCGCGGTATTGTGGAAGGCGACGCGAATCCGAAGGCCTTCATCCCACTGCTCATCGATCTATATCGCGACGGACGCTTTCCGTTCGATCGGCTGATCCGCTACTATCCGTTCGCAAAGCTGAATGACGCCATCGAAGACGCAGAATCCGGCCGCGTCGTCAAGGCGGTCGTGCGAATGAGCCACGCAACGTGAGCGAGACGATTCGCACGCAGGTGGCGATCATCGGCGCCGGTCCGGCAGGGCTGATGCTGGCGCATCTGCTCCAGCGCTCCGGTATCGAATTGGTGATCCTCGAATCGCGCAGCCGCGACTACGTCGAGAGCCGCGTGCGTGCCGGCGTGCTCGAACACGGCACCTCGGAACTTCTGCGCGAAACGGGCGTCGGCGAGCGCATGCGCCGCGAAGGTCTCGTGCATCGCGGCATCGCGCTGCGCTTCAACGATCGCAGCGTTCGCATCGACTTTCCCGATTTGACCGACGGCAAGACGGTGACGGTGTACGGACAGCAAGAGGTCGTCAAGGACCTTATCGCCGCACGGCTGGCTACCGGCGCGCCGATCCTCTTCGAGTGCGCGGCGGTCGCGATCGACGCCGGGGACGAACCGTCGGTGCGTTATCGTGACGCCGGGGGGGCCGAACACGTCGTTCGTGCCGATTTCATCGGCGGCTGCGACGGCTTCCACGGCGTGTCGCGGCACAGCATTCCAAAGGAAACGCTCAAGATCTTCGAGCGCGCCTATCCGTTCGGCTGGCTCGGAATCATGTCGGAAACGCCGCCGGTCGGGGACGTCATCTACGCCCGGCACGAGCGGGGCTTCGCTCTCGCCTCGCTGCGCAATCCGAACCTCAGCCGCTACTACATCCAATGCGGCCTCGATACTGAGATCGCCGACTGGCCCGACGACCGGTTCTGGGACGAACTGAAACGGCGGTTTCCGGACGACATCGGGCGCAAGATCGTCACCGGCCCGTCGATCGAGAAATCGATCGCGCCGCTGCGGAGCTTCGTCGCCGAGCCGCTGCGCTACGGCCGGCTTTTTCTCGCTGGCGACGCCGCCCATATCGTCCCGCCGACCGGGGCGAAAGGCTTGAACCTCGCGATCTCGGACGTCTTCTATCTCCAGCGCGCCCTCGCCGCGCATTTCGCCAACGGCGACGACCGCTATCTCGAACGCTATTCGGACATGGCGCTGAGACGCGTCTGGGCGGCGGAGCGCTTTTCCTGGTGGCTGACCAAGCTCTTGCACGTCTTTCCCGATGACGACGCATTCGAGACCAGGATCAAGCTCAGCGAATTCGACCATCTCCACCGCTCGAAGCACGCTCGGGCCATGGTCGCCGAACAATATGCGGGGTTGCCGTTCGAGGACTGAGCGGCCCCAGGAGGCGCGAGACACATCTCGCCGCGGGGCCGAAACGAAATTCGCCTTGACTTGTCTTTGTTTCCTTAAGCGTTGTGCACATCTTTGACCGGCGGCGGATGAGCACAATTTTGTAGACCCTGACGCGTGGTTCATGTATTCAGTCCCGGCTAGCGCATTGGGGTTTCCGGCGCAGCGGACCCTGCGGGGTCGGTCGAATGATGGGGCCTCAGGCTCGATTTTGACCGCTGGTCGATGCTCCACGAGGAGTTCGGAGCCTTGCGCGGTTGCTAAAGCTCACCGGGCAGGTCCGTATTGACGACGGAGGGTGTGATGGAATTGTTGCCCATAATTCGGAGTAATCTCAACAAGAGCGCTGAATCCTATCGTTCCGCTGAGCCTTACCCGCACATCGTTATCGACAATTTTCTACCGGTCAGCGTATTGGAGACAGTAATAGAGGCTTTTCCGCGCCCGGATTCGGACATTTGGAATGAGCGCATCAAGGAGGCATATCAGGTCAAGCTTGCCTCGAATAACGTAGACGGGGCGCCGCCCCCTATTCGTGATTTAATGTATCAGTTGAACTCGGCGACTGTCCTAAAGTCCCTTGAAACTCTTACCGGGGAAGGGCCGTTGATATCGGATCCCTTCTTCGATGGCGGCGGTCTTCATCAGATTGAACGCGGCGGGCATCTTTCGATCCACTCAGATTTCGCCAAACCCAGGCATCTCCCGATATTTCGGCGGTTGAACCTGATAATTTACCTGAACAAGGACTGGAAAGAGGATTTTGGCGGCTCGCTCGAACTCTGGAGCCGAGACGGCAAGGAAAAAGTCAAATCGGTCCTGCCAATTGCTAATCGCGCCGTTATATTCACAACCGACACAACGTCGTTTCATGGCCATCCTGAACCGGTGAACTGCCCGCCAAACATGTCCAGACGATCGTTGGCCCTGTATTATTATAGCGTGCAGCCTCCAGCGCGAGCCCACAACGGAACAACGACCCGATGGAGGCTCAATAGCGGGAACCAAGACGCTGACGCGAGGGTGAAGGTTGCGTCGTTTCTGTGGCGGGTGTCGGGCAAGATCGGCAACATCGCTTCTCGGATGGAAACCAAGAATCAGGAAACCAAGAAACCTCTCCATTAGAGCGCTGTCCGATCAGGTCGATTCACGACGTCGGTGCGAGCCATAGGGCGTCGAAGACGCCCGTCTCTCGACGGGCTATGACGAAGCATTCCACCGGAACGTGGGGCGGCTCTGCGTTCCCTGCTTTAGTTAGAGGGCTCGACCTCAAAGGCTGCTGGCGTCCGCCCCGCCATTCTCATTTCATGCATGCGTCGATACGCGGTCTCGATTTGGCGGGCGAAACGGGCAGTGTCGAAGAGCGAGCATGTCGCTCGATTCCGGGCGAGGCGGGCGCGGAACTCGAGCATGAGGTCCGAATCGCGGCTGAGCTTCAAGGCCAGCGCCTCGTATTCCGGAAGCGATGTCGAGATCAGCTCGTCGAGCCCAACCGCTCGCAGCATGCTTCCCCCCACCCGGCCGGGGAAAGAATCGCCGAGGCAGGTCAAGACGGGCAATCCCGCCCATAACGCATCGCTGGCCGTCGTATGGGCGTTATAGGGCAGCGTGTCGAGAAACAGATCCGCAAGCCGGTAACGCGCGAGATGCTCGGCGTTCGGAAGCGGCGGCGCGAAGACGAGGCGTTCGGGATCGACGCCGCGCGCCGTCGCCTCGGCGGCGAGATTGGCTTTCGCCCACGGGTTGGCGGCGAAGAGCCATAACACGCTCTTGGGCGAAGCGAGGAGGAGGCGCATCCAGACGTCAAAGATGGCGGGCGTGATTTTGTAGCTGTTGTTGAAGCAGCAGAACACAAAACCGGTCTCGGGCAGTCCGCACTCGAGGCGGGACGGCATTTGCTCGGCGATCGCTCGCCGGTCGTCGTTGCATTGGTAGCAACCGGGCAGATGGGCCAGCCGCTCGCTGAAAAACGGCTGCTGATCGGGCGGCGCAACGAACGGATCGACGATGATGTAATCGATGAAGTCCGCGCCCATCGTACCCGGATAGCCAAGGTAGTTGACCTGGATCGGCGCCGGCCGGCGGGCGATGATCGCGGTCCGGACATTGCCGGCGAAACCGTCGAGATCGACCAGGATATCAACGCGATCGTCGTGGATCGCGCGGGCGGCGTCGGAATCGGACATGGTTACGATATCGACGAACCGGTCGAACGCGGCGGCGATCCGGGTCCGCATTGGACTGCGATCGTCGGGGCCGAACGAATAGCCGAAGATTTCAAATTGGCTCCGGTCGTGGCGTTCGATGAGCCCCGCGATCAGGTAGGAACCCGCATTTTCACGGAATTGCCGGGACATGTAGCCGACGCGGATCCGCTCCCCGCGGCGGGGTTCGGCGGCAGGAAACACGGCGCCGTCCGGCGGGGCGAACTTGGCCGCGACCGCTCGGGCGCAGGCCAATTTCTCCTCAGGCGTCGAGTCCATCGCGAGCAGCATGAATGCGCCGCCGAGCGAAGGCTGGCGGGCGATCGCGCGCCGCGCACGGGATTCGTCGTTGCGGAAATTCGACCAGTCGCAAATCTCCTGCCTAACGTTGAACCAGGCGGTCATCGCGGCGGCGTCTTCGGGATTGATTGCGACGGCGCGTCGCAGGCATTCGCTGGCCTCGTCGAGGCGGTTTTGCAGCTTGAGCGCGATGCCGAGATTGAAATGCGCGGGGGCCAGATTCGGGCTCAGTTCGAGGGCGCGGCGCAGCGGCGCCTCTGCCTCGGCGTAGCGCCCGAGACGCAGCAGCGCTGTCGCGTAGTAAAACAGCGCGCCGGCGAAATCGGGCAAAAGGGCGACGGCGCGCCTTCCGCTCTCCAGCGCCTCTTCGAGCGCCTCCTGCTCGATCAGCGTCCCGGCGAGATTGCTGTGCGCCATGCCGAAATCGGGCTTGAGCGCGATAGCGCGGCGGTAGCTTGCAGCCGCTTCGGCGAATCTTCGGGCGGCTCCCAGTGCGTTGCCGTAGTTGAGATGCGCGTCGGGATCGTCCGCCAACGCCGGCAGCGCGCGCCCGATGAGCTCCAATGCCGGCGAGATTTGGCCGCATTGGAAAGCGATGACGCCAAGAAGATGCGTCGCTTCGGGATGATCCGGCTTCCTCGTGAGCGCCTTGCGGTAGAGGGCTTCGGCCCGCTCGAGGCGCCCCGCCCGATGGTGCGCGAGGCCCGCCTGCAGCGTTCGCGCTATCCCGCCGGCGGCGCGCCCCGCCTTGCGCCGGTCGTCGGGGGTCGGAGTTCCGGA
>PMUE01000119.1 GCA_003167055.1 Vulcanimicrobiota bacterium
GTCGATGCGCTCGCGCCGCATCCGCAGCGGCAGTGCGATCTGTTCGAGTGCGCCGAGGTTCTCGCCCTCCCGATAGACGCGATAGTCAAACTCCGGAGCAACCTGCGGCAAGCGCGCGGTGACTTCGTCGATATACGTGCGCATGCCGACCGAAATGTGGCGGCCGCAGCGAGCCTCGAGACCGATTCGCGTCATCTAGCGTTTCTTGCGATCGCGGCCGGCTTGCCGGAGTGACTTCCAGGCGACGACGGCGGGATAGAGCGCCGAGTACCACGCGACGTACCATCCGCGTGGCCCGTCGCGCAGCGCACCACGGCGCAGCATGCCGTTGGCAAAGCGCGGCAGGACGAGGGCCACGTCGCCGGCCATGCTGAGGACATTGGGCTGCTTCGCCAGCGCCTCGATCGCGGTATAGCGCGCGAATTTCTCGCGATAGCTGCGCGCGTCGGGATAGGAATAGTGCAGGAGTTCGCCGCTCAACTCGCGCGTTTGCCCATCGCATGCGAGCCGTTCGTGCAGCGCAACGTTTTCGATGCGCGCTGCGCTCGTGCGCACCAGACGCAGAAGCGGCTCGCCGCTCCACATCCGCATCGGTTTCCCGTGAAAGTAGGTCGTGCGCCGCACGATATAGCCGTCGGCGTCGCCGCTCGCCGCCACAATCGCCTCACGCAGTCGATCGTCGAGTTCTTCGTCGGCGTCGAGCATCAGCGTCCACGGCGTGGTGATCTGCCCAAGCCCAAAGCGGCGCGCTTCGACGAAGTTCGTCCACGGTCGCTCGATCACACGCGCGCCCGCGGCACGGGCATACGCCACCGTATTATCCGCCGACACCGCGTCGAGCACCAACATCGGCATGCCGTGCGGCAGGCTGGTGATCGCGCGGGGCAGATCGCGCTCCTCGTCGCGCGTCAGAATGAACGCGGTAACGTCGCTAGGATTCAACGCGTTCGCCGACCGAACGCACCTCGATGGGCGCGCCACCGTGCGCAAGCGCCGCGCCGACGAAGTCGCGATACAGCGGCGATGGATTGTTGGGACGTGATTTGAATTCGGGATGCGCTTGCGTGCCGACAAACCACGGATGCATGTCGGTGGGAAGCTCGACGATTTCGACCAGCGTCGTCTTACCGACCGTGTGATGACCCGAGAAACGCATGCCGTGCTCTTCAAATACTGGGCGATAACGGTTGTTGAACTCGTAACGGTGGCGATGGCGTTCGCTGATCTCGGTCGCACTGTACGCGCGCAGCGCCAGCGTACCCGGATCGAGCGTGCAGCTATACGAGCCCAGGCGCATCGTGCCGCCGTAAATTTCCAGATCGCGCTGGTCGGGCATGAAGTCGATCACCGGGTCGGGCGTGGTCTCGTCGACTTCGATCGACATCGCTTTGGGAATGCCGCACACGTCTTGCGCGAACTCCACGCACGCCAACTGCATCCCGAAGCAAATCCCAAGGAACGGAATCTTGCGTTCGCGCGCATACCGGATCGCCTGCAGCTTGCCGTTGACGCCGCGCGCGCCGAAGCCCGGCGCAACCAAAATACCGTGGATGCCTTCGAGCACGCCGACGCCCTGGGTCTCGACCGTCACCGAATCAATGCGCCGAATCTCGACTTCTGCGTTATGGAAGATGCCGGCATGGTAGAGCGCCTCGTTGATCGAGATGTAGGCGTCTTTGAGCTCGACGTACTTGCCGACCAGCGCAATGCGCACGCGATGCTTGGGCGCCATGATGCGATCGACGATCTTCGTCCACTCGTCGAGCTTCGGCGCATTGGTCGGTAAGCCGAGTTTGCGGATCGCGGCATCGGCCAAACCTTCGGCTTCGAGATTGAGCGGCACTTGATAAATCGTTTTCGCGTCGATATTCTGTACGACCGCATTCGGCGGCACATCGCAGAAGAGCGCGATCTTCTCCTTGAGCTCGATCGGCATCGTAATGGCCGACTGCGTGCGGCAGACGATCGCGTCGGGCGAGATCCCGATCCCGCGCAACTCACGCACCGAGTGCTGCGTCGGCTTGGTCTTGAGTTCGTCAGCAGCGCCGAGGTGCGGCACCAGCGTAAGGTGGCAGTACATCACGTTCTCATCGCCCACGTCGTAGCGCATCTGGCGGATCGCTTCCAAAAACGGCAGCGACTCGATGTCGCCGACCGTACCGCCGACTTCGACTATGCACACGTCGGCGCGGCTGGCTTCGGCCACGCGGCGGATGTGCGCTTTAATCTCGTTGGTGATATGCGGAATCACTTGAACCGTAGCGCCTAAGTACTCGCCGCGACGCTCTTTTTCGATGACGGAATTGTAGACTTGGCCGGTCGTGACGTTGTTCGCGCGTACCAAATTTTCGTCGATGAACCGCTCGTAATGGCCAAGATCGAGATCGGTTTCGGCACCATCTTCGGTAACGAAGACCTCGCCATGCTGATAGGGGTTCATCGTGCCCGCGTCAACGTTAATATAGGGATCCAGTTTCTGGATCGAAACGCTGATGCCGCGTGCTTTGAGGAGTCGTCCGAGGGATGCTGCAGTGATGCCCTTGCCGAGCGAACTTACGACACCGCCGGTGAAGAAAATGTACTTCGCCATCTCGGGATGTCTATATTCGCGCTAGCCCGGGTCCATCACCTTGACGTAGCGCTCGCGATTCGCGTAATCGTGCTCCAGCGTAACGCTTGCCTGAGGGAATGCGGCGCGCGCGAGCGCAAGCAGCCCGGCGGCAACCGGCGGGGCGCCTTCGGCGAGCAGTACGCCGCCCGGATTGAGCGCGCCAGGGGCCTGGGCGAAAAACCGGCGGTACACGTCGAGGCCGTCGGGGCCGCCGTCGAGCGCGAGGGCCGGCTCGAAGCGCAAGCCCTCGTCACCGTGACCGGTCGGCACGTACGGCAGGTTTGCGACGATCGCGTCGTACCGTTTGCGCGCCACCGGTTCGAGCAGGTCGCCAAGATAGAACGCGACGCGCTTGCTGAGCCGATGCCCCTCGCGATTGGCGATTGCGACGCTGAGCGCATGAGGCGATACATCGACGGCATCGATACGCGCCTGCGGGACATTCGCTGCGATCGAAACCGCAATCGCGCCGCTTCCGGTGCCGACGTCGAGCACGCGCGGCGCGTCGTAAAGGTAAACGTGGGCGATCGCTTCGTCGACGAGATGTTCGCTTTCGGGCCGCGGGATCAGCACGCGCGGATCGACCAGGAATTCGCGCCGATAGAAGCCCGCTGTTCCGATAATGTACGCGAGAGGTTCGCCGTTTTTTAGGCGCGCGCCGAGTTCATTGAACTTGGCAACAACCGCATCATCGAACGGCTCGTCGGCATGGGCGCGCAGGTACGACACCGGCTTCCCGGTGACAAACGAAAGCAGCGTTTCGGCCTCACGGCCACCGATCTGGATCACGATGACAAAGGCGCGCTTACGCCGGGGCTTCTTCGCCGGCGAGCAGGCGCGCTTGTTCGTCAGCCAGCAAGTCGTCAACGATTGGGGCGAGTGCGCCGTCCATGATTCCGCGGATGTTGCCGAAGCTCTCGTTGATCCGGTGATCGGTCACGCGGTCTTGCGGGAAGTTGTAGGTGCG
>PMUE01000253.1 GCA_003167055.1 Vulcanimicrobiota bacterium
GGCAACGATATCACCGGTCTTGCAACGGTCAACCGCGACGGCTTCGAATTCAACCCGCGCCGTCCGCTCGTGCCGGGGCCGCACACCGTGCGCATTAGCGGCGTTACGATCAACGGGGCATCGTTCTCGACGGGCTGGGATTTCCGCGTGTAAAAGGTGAAGCACTGCGGGTGCGAATCGACATCTGGAGCGACGTCGTCTGCCCGTGGTGCTACATCGGAGTTACCCGCTTCGATCGTGCGCTTGCGAGCTTCGACGGGGAGGTAACGATTCGGCTGCATCCGTTTCAACTCGATCCGGATGCGCCGATTCCCGGCGTACCAGTCCGCGAGGTTTACGCAGCGAAGTTCGGCGGCGACGTCGATGCGACGCTTGAGCGCATAACCAGCGAAGGCGCGCGCGAGGGATTGACCTTCAACTGGGATCGCGCGATCCGAGGGAACACCTTCGACGCGCATCGCGCAATTGCGTATGCGCGCAAGAGCAATCACGACCGCGACCTCGAACTGCGGCTCTTTCGTGCGTACTTTACCGACGGCCTCGACATAAGCGATCGCGCGGTCCTTGCCGACGAAGGTGCGCGTGCCGGCCTCGATCGCAACAAACTTGCAGCTTACCTGGAAAGCGACGACGGTGTCGACGAGGTGCGGCGCGAGCTGAACGGAGCGTACGAGCGCGGCATTACCGGCGTACCGACCTTCTTATTCGAAGATGAATTTCTCATACCCGGAGCGGTCGATACGGCAAGCTTCACGCGCATACTCGAGCAGATGCGAGCGTTGCATTGACCCAGCGTACCCGCCGGGCACTCGTCACCGGCGGCGGTAGCGGTCTCTCTTCCGGCATCGCCGCGGCATTGGCCGCCGAGGGGTTTGCGCACGTCGCGATCACCTATCGTGAAAGCGATCCTGCGGCGACGTGTCGCGCGATCGAAGATGCCGGCGCGGACGCGAGCGCAACGAAGGTCGATTTCGGCGGCGATGCAGCGGCGGCGGCCGCCGCGCTGCGCCGGCTGGTGGAAACGCATGGACCGTTCGATACGCTGGTCCACGGTGTCGGCGCGATCACCGTGAAGCGTTTCGTGAACCTGACGCTCGACGACTACGCGCGCATCTTCGATGCGAACACGCGCAGCGCGGTTTTGGCCGCGCAGGCAGTGCTACCGGCGATGCGCGAGTCGCGCTTCGGGCGAATCGTCGTTTTCGGCGGAAACGGCTCGGCGGAGACGCGCCCGTATCGGGGATTCAGTTTGTATCAGGCCTCGAAGAGCGCACTGGTCGCCTTTGCGCGCACGCTCGCAATCGAAGAAGCGCAGTTCGGCGTGACGGTCAACGTCATTGAGCCGGGCGACATTCGCGATAAGCGCCAGACCCGGGAGGATGCACTCTCGCAGGAGAGTTCGATTCCGCGCGGGCGCCCCGGTAGTTTTGAGGACGTAGCCGACGTGGTGCGGTTCTTGATCGCGCCCGAACGTGATTTTATTACTGGCGCGGTAATCGCCGTCACCGGGGGGTTGACGCAGGCTGACGGGCGAAACGCGAGCCACTCATGAGTTTTCGCGACGATTCCGGGACGCACCGTAGCTTTGCGCTCCCTGGGGCCCGCTTGCAATATGGTCCGGACAAGGCGGTCGACGTCGAGCATATCGAGTTGCATCTCGTGCCCGATCTCGAGCGTCACACGCTCGACGGTGTCTGTACCACCACCGTTCGGCCGTTTGATGAACCGGTCGAACGCCTCGAACTCGACGCGGTCGATCTTGCAATTGAATCCGTGCAGCGCGACGGAAAACCGCTCGCTTTTGCGGTACGNNCGAGAAGCTCGAGATCATCTTCGATCCGCCGCTGCAGCCCGACGAACGCGCGTCCTTTCGCGTCGCCTATCGAGCCACCAAGCCGCGTCACGGCTTGTTCTTCGTCGAGCCGAGCGCTGAGTATCCGGATACGTTGCGGCACGCCTGGACGCAAAGTCAGGACGAGAACGCCCGTTACTGGTTTCCGTCACTCGACTACCCGCATGAGAAGCAGACCTCACAAACGACTGTCGTCGTGCCCAAAGGTCAATTCGCACTCGCAAACGGCGCCTTGATCGAGCGTCGCGACGAGGGCGATCGAACGATCTTCACCTATCGCCAGGACATTCCGCATAGCACCTACCTGATGACGTTCGTTGTCGGCCCGTTCGTCGAGACGCGNNCAGGCAGACGCGGGCGCGCGGAAGGTTCCAGTGTTTTACTACGTACTTCGCGGCCGCGAGGGCGAAGGCGATCGCGCGTTCGGGAATACGCCGCGCATGATTGCCGCCTTCGAAGAGAAGATCGGTACGCCGTACCCCTACGCCCGCTATTCACAAATCGCCGTGACCGATTTCATTTTTGGCGGAATGGAGAACACGACGGCCACGACCCAAACCGACCGTACGCTGCACGACGAGCGCGCTCAGCTCGATTTTTCGAGCGATCCGCTCGTCGCGCACGAGCTTGCGCATCAATGGTTCGGCGATC
>PMUE01000376.1 GCA_003167055.1 Vulcanimicrobiota bacterium
GGCTACGGCTATCGTGGCTACGGCTATCGTGGCTACGGCTACGGCTACCCCTATCGCTATGGCTATGGCTATGGCTATCGCTACGGTTACGGCTACCCGTACGGCTACGGCGTTACCGTTGGCGTTGGTTACGGCGGCTACGGCTTCGTTGGTGGTGGTTACGGCTACGCCGGCGGAGGTTACGGTTACGCGGCCTATCCGGCCGGATATTGGCGTCGCGGATATTGGACACGCCGTGCCTATTGGCGCCCGTATCGACGCGCATACTGGGGACGGCGCTGAGAAAGCATGATGATGAAACTTCGTAACGTCCTACTCGCCTGCGCGCTCGGCGCAGGGATGTTCGGCGCGGCGCTGCCGGCCGCCGCGCAAGTCTACGGTGGCGTCTACATTCAAACGGCGCCTCCGGCGCCGATCTACGAAACCGTACCGGTCGCGCCGGGATCGGGATATTTCTGGGTCGCCGGGTTCTGGCAATGGAACGGCTACCGCTATGCCTGGGTCCACGGTCACTATGCGTACCGGCCATACGCGGGCGCCGCGTGGCACGCCGGTCATTGGGTAAGCGGGCCCCGCGGCTGGTATTGGCGCACTGGTCACTGGGGACGTCCGTACTAACTAACTCCGGCAAACATCACTGAGCTCTCAAACATCGCCCACCGGCATCGCAACGTGCCGGTGGGCGAGCTCCATTGCGACGTTGAACGTCGCGGGCGCATACAGCTTCGGCGCTCGCTGGGTCCGGCGTTACTGCTTGACGAACGAATCTTTGTTAAGCTGGAAATCGAAGGACGAATGTCCCGATCCACCGCCTCCCGCCGACACGATGTCGTCGTGAACGGCGTCGGGCACTTCCATCGAGCGATCGTAGGTGATCGCAATGTCTTCGGTTTGCGTGCTAAATCCACCGTCGTGAATCTCCGTCTTCTTCACCTCGTGAATAATGACGTGCTTTCCGTCGCCCGTATCGCTTACGGTGAAATCTTCTTGGAGCGTGTATTGCGGCGTCTCAGACTTGCGTTGCCAGTGTTGTTGCGCATCCCAGGGCGCCGCTTCGACGAGTTGACGCCCCAGACAGCTCAGCAACACCCACTCCGCTTGGCTGGGAGCAGGAACGGAGGGACACAAGACGGTGGTGTTGCCGTAGACCGTACAGGTGTACGGTTGCCGCGCACGCGCTTCCAAGTAAACCGATTCGGAGATTCTCGCCACGAGCGCTCCGTCCGAAGCGATCGATAACACGTCCACATCCATCGTGCCATGGCCGCCGTTGCTGCTAGAGATGCCGCGGACACCATTACTGGTCTGAACGCCGTTACCAATGCCGTTGAAGTGAGCCTCTCTCATGCCTTGATGGTCGACGACGAAGGTGTATTCCAGATGCCGAAGCGGCGTCGTGGCCGGCGCAGCAGCCGGGGGAGGCGTTTGCCCCGTCAGGCCCACGAACGCTAGAATGCACAGGCACGCGAGGCTATGAATACTTCGCATCGATTCACCCCGAGCTTTGGCGGTTTTGACCGTCGGACCCTACAGCTCGACCTCGCCGAAGGTTCCGTCGCTATAGAGCTCATAACGCTTGCCATCGGCGAGAGCAATGAGCGGAAACTCACCTTCCGGAAGGTGCCCGCGCCTCGCCGCGTCCACCGGCGCCCATTTGCGCGTGTCGCTATCGAGCGTAAATTCGAGAGGCTGCCCTTGCAGCTCAACGATGACGGTCTTCAACGCCTTTTCCTCCTCAGGTTGCCATTACCGAGGGGCACCTAGATGCCCTTGACGCGGAACTTGAAATGCTGCCGCTTCCCCGGTAGTTAAGCGTACCTTAATCAAGCCTCCGTAGAATAAATCGCTAAGCTTTGCAACATTTTCTTGCGGACCTCACCCCTGCCACGGCGGCGCTCCTCATTGGAGCGCTGTTGTTAGCCTTCGGGTTTGAGTACATCAACGGATTTCACGACACGGCCAACGCCGTTGCGACGGTAATCTACACCAATACGCTCAAACCGTGGTACGCCGTCGTCTGGTCGGGAATCTGGAACTTTACGGGCGTCGTCGTCTCGAGCGGCGCCGTCGCCTTCGGCATCGTCGCGTTACTGCCGGTGGAACTCGTCATCCATGCGGGGTCGGCGGCGGGATTTGCAATGGTCTTCGCGCTGCTCTTTTCCGCGCTCATCTGGAACTTCGCCACCTGGTACGTCGGAATTCCAGCCTCGAGCTCGCACACGCTCATCGGATCGATCGTCGGCGTCGGCCTCATGAACGCGGTCTTATCGAAGCATCCGTTCGGCGACGGCGTCAACTGGGGCAAGCTGCAGGATACGGTTGAGGCGTTGTTCTTTTCGCCGGTCATCGGGTTCGTCGGCGCGGGGCTGCTGCTCTTGCTCCTCAAGTTTGTGATTCGTAATCCCAAGCTGTACGCGGCGCCGGAAGGCGAGACACCACCGGTCTGGTGGATTCGCGGGATGCTCGTGCTGACGTGTACCGGCGTAAGCTTTGCCCATGGTTCGAACGACGGACAAAAAGGCATGGGACTGATCATGCTGATCCTTATCGGCGTGTTACCGGGGGTTTACGCGATCAACCCCGACACATCGCAAGCGACGTTGACGCAAATCGTCGCCGATAGCAAATCGATTGCGCCGATCATTGCGGCCAAAGCGCCGCCGGGTGCGACGATCGCGATGCCGGACGCCGAGAACGCGCTATCAGATTTTCTGAAGTCGGGGGCGAAGGCGGTTCCCGCGACGTTTAGCGCGCTGGCTTACGAAAACGGCCAGATCGCGGGCATCGTGTCGTCGGAACCGACAATCGATCAGCTGACCGACGCGCAGCGCGCCGATTTGCGCACGAAGACGTATCTGGTGAGCGCGTCGATTGCGAAATTCAACAAGGGCGGCAAGGTCTTCACCGATCCCGCGCAAGCCAAAACGTTGATCGCCTATACGAAGGAGCTCGACGGCATCACGAAGTTCATCCCAGTTTGGGTGAAGTTCATGGTCGCACTATGTCTCGGTGTCGGCACGATGATCGGCTGGAAGCGCATCGTGGTGACGATCGGGGAGAAGATCGGCAAGTCGCATCTGACCTATGCGCAGGGCATGTGCGCCGAACTGGTTACGTGGGCGACGATTCAAGGCGCCGACGTGCTGGGGCTACCGGTGAGTACGACGCACATTCTGTCGTCCGGTGTGGCGGGCACGATGGCGGCGAATCGTTCCGGGCTGCAAACGGCAACACTGCGCAATATTCTGCTCGCCTGGGTGTTGACGATTCCGGTGACCGTCTTCCTTGGTGCCGGGCTTTTCGGAGCCGGACTTTTCGTCGTCTTACATCTCTTCGCGCACTAGCTCATAACTCGCGGGCGAGATAGCGAACGGTTTTTCCGCCGCGATCGGGTAATGTCGCGCGCCCGACTTCAACGAAGCCCATCGTCGCGTGAAACGCGTCCGATATCGGATTAGGCGGATCGGAGTAGACCTCGGCACAGATGACGCAGTGGCCGTCGGCGCGCGCGACGTCCATTAATTCCTGATATAAGCGGCGCGCAAGTCCACGCCCGCGCGCCGGCGCGGTTACCGCGACGCGATCGACGTACACGAAGCGCGGATAGCGGGATTGAAACCAACGAAAGTTCGGACTGTCGTACGGCGCGCGCTCGTCGAACGCGATCAGCATCGCCTGGCGGTCATTGGTAAGCGCCGCGCGATACGCTACGTGGATCATTGCGCGCAGCTCGGACTCGGTTGCGGGCCAAAGTTGATCCTCGCATTCACGATTGATTGCAAGGAACGCATGCAGTGTGTCGCCGGCCATTCGGGCAACCTTCCGCTTGCGGCGGAACGAGTCCCTCGGCTATTGATTTCGTGTCGCTTCGCCGTACAGGATGACCATCACGTCGAAGGGGTAGTAGCCGCCAATACCGGATGAGGGCGGAGCCGCCGCAGCGCCTTCGCCGACACCCGCCCAGACATCGTCGCTCTCGCTCAAATTGACGTAGTGGCCCGTGTTCTCGGCAAACACGCACGTGGTCCAGTTGCCGCCGGGGCAGTTGGCTTTCTCCGCGAACCACGCACCTTCGGCGTGCTGCCACGTCGTGTTGCCGTCGAGTGCGCCGGCGGGGTTGCCGATTGCGCCGGCATCATTTGTATAGGCCTGCTGATAGGGCGCAAATCCGGCGTCGGTATACAGCGTCTTGCCCGCGTCAACGTCGCTTGCCCATCGACGGGCCTGCTCCTCGGCGTATTCGTCGATGACGACCGCGCCCGTCGCCGGGAACGACACCGCGGCACGCTGATCGTTGAGATCGCGCAGCCATCCGGATTCGTCCGAGGAGAGCTTGGCCAGATGAACCGTCCCGAGCATAAGCGTGCCGTCAACCGCAGTCACGTTGCGATGCAGAATCGCATAGGTTTGTGACGCGCTCGGATTCGCGTCGACGGTAATCGTCAAGAAGTACTGGCCGTCGAGCAGTGCGGGAAGCGTGAACGTGCCGTTCAATGCTGTCGTCGCCTTGACTGCGGGCACCAACGGTGCGCCGCACTGCGCCCAGCCGGTGCACAAAACATCGGGCGGTTGCTGCCCGACCGTCACCGTAGCGCCGGCAATTGCAGCGCCCGAGACGAGCTCCGTGACGGTTCCCGTTACGCCGATGCTCGGCGTAACGCCGCCGCTTCCACCACCGCAGGCAGCGAGGATATGAGCAAAAACCAGCGCCACAAACGCGGAGCGAAACCTGCGCCTCACAACTACAATTATCGTCGTGTTTGGAGCCCGGGTTGAGCGCCGTCCTGGACAGTAGAGGGCGCAAGCGAGCCTCATGCGGTATATCGGTACGGATGCGTGCGTTGGCTGTCGTAGCGCCTTTGGTCTTAGCTGCGGTCGTCGCGCCGGCACCGCCTGCGGCTGCGCAGCCGGCATCGCTCGACCTCTTGCGCCGCGCAACCAATCCGAACCCGGGGCTCTCATCGTACACCGCGTCGGCCCATCTCGATGCGACGCTACACGTCGTCCTTCCGGTTCACAAGAGCTTCGACGGAACCGCGTATTATCTGCGGCCCAAACGCGAGATTGCGTTTCAAGGCGTTTCCGGATCGCTCAGTAAGTTCAAAGACCTCGTGTCGTCGACGCCGACGTATGACGAGGCGACGACGGCCTATACGATCGCGCTGCTCCACGACGACGGATCGGACTCGAGTTATTCGCTGGTCCCCAAGAAAGCGGGCAGCCGCGTGAAGAGCCTCACCCTGTTCGTCAACGATAGGAGCGCGCTGGTGGATCACGCGCAATGGTTGTACACCAACGGCGGCACCCTGAGCTTCGACCAAACATACGAGACGGTGGGCGCGTTTCGCCTTCCCGAGAGGGCGAACATCGCGGCGCGTTTTCCGGGCTATAGCGTCGACGGCACGATCACGTTTTCGGGGTACGCGCCGAATGCAGCGGTGGCGCCGTCCGTCTTCACAAGCGCCGCGCCGTGAGTACGGCTCCGGTGGTTCCCGCACCCACGAGCAAGAAGGCCTCGGTACTAGACATCTTCGTGACCTTCCTCATCATCGGCGCGACGAGTTTTGGCGGCGGTGTGGTGGCATATCTGCGCAGCGCGCTGGTTACGAAGAAGCAATGGCTTGACGACAGCAACTTTCTCGAGCTGATGTCGATCAGCAACACGCTGCCCGGCCTCAACGCCACGAACATGTCGATCCTCGCCGGCAACCGGTTACGCGGCTGGTCCGGAGCGCTCGTCGCCATGCTCGGAATGTGCCTTCCCGGCTTTGCCTTCATGACGGCGGCCGGCGTCCTCTATGGCGCGCGCGGCGACAATCCGCTCATCACGGCCGCGCTCAAAGGCGTCGCTGCGGCGGCGGTCGGACTCATCGCGGCGACGTGGTATCAGCTTGGACGCAAATCGGTGCGCGATGCCTTCGACGCGTTCGTCATCCTGATCGCGGTCCTCGCGATCGTCGAGTTCAAGCTTTCGGTGCCGATCGTGTTGCTCGGAGTCGGCGCGATCGGGATCTTTCATCATCGTCCGGGCGCTGCAAAGACGCATACGATTGGGGAGGGCAAATGGATCAGCTCCCTGCAGTAGCGCGCGTTTTCGCGTACCTCTCGCTGCTCACGATCGGCGGCGGGATGGCGGCCTTCCCCGAGATGAAAAACTTGGTCGTCGACGTGCACCACTGGATGACGTTCCCGCAGCTCATCCACCTGTACAGCGTCGGCCAACTGGCGCCGGGTCCGAACATGATGATGGTCGCGGCGCTCGGCGAACGCATCTCGGGACTTCCCGGCGCGTTCATCGCGGCGGCGGCGTTCTTCATTCCAACGGGTATCTTAACGTTCGTCGTCGGCAAAGTCTGGGACAAGCTGAAAAACTGGCCCTGGCGTACCTCGATTCAGCTCGGGCTCGCGCCCGTCGCCGTGGGCCTCGCGGTCGCGGGTACGATCTCGCTGGGCAAGGGCGCGATCCAGGACTGGATAACGGCCGGGCTCGCACTCATCGTCTTCTTCGCAACCTTGAAAACGAAGATCAATCCCGCGCTGCTGATCCTCGGCGGGGCGGTCGTCGGAGCGATCGCGCTTCGGGTCTAACGGCCTACGAGGCGCCTTCGAAGGGATAGAGCGTGCGCAGCGCGCTGTGATCGAGCTCGCCTTCGCCCTTCGCCAGCAGTTCGTC
>PMUE01000075.1 GCA_003167055.1 Vulcanimicrobiota bacterium
GTCCGTCGCGGCCCAACACACCTTCACCGCGTCGCAACGCATGCTCGATGAGCTGCGGCGGCGTAAGGTTCTCATAGAGATTTGCGGCTTTGAGTTTCTCGGGAACTGTAAGAATGGTCGTGTCCCTCGTGCGTCCGTTTGAGCGAGTTACCTACAAGCATCTACTTTTTGAGGTATTATGAGCGTGCCTGCATGAGAAAGCGTTTTCCACTGACCCTTATTGCGACCCTCTGCCTCGCCTTTGCCTTGGCGGCCGGCGGTCGCGCCCCCGCCGTTTTACCCTTCCACTTTGGATTCTTCCCATCTGGGCCGCTCGATGCGATCACCGACGTCCCTGGCGTGCGCGTGGCCAACCTGACGCTGATCCAGGGTAGCGACATTCGGACCGGCGCGACCGCCGTGCTCCCCAATAGCGATCCGTGGGATCATAAGGTTGCCGGCGGCTTCCTCTCGTTCAATGGGAACGGCGAGATGACGGGAACGCACTGGATCGAGACCGCGGGGTACCTCGAGGAGCCGGTGGTGCTGACCGACACGCTCGACATCGGCCGTGCCTACGACGGCGTCGTCGATTGGGTGATCGAGCATCATCCGCAAGTCGGCGTCCGTGACGACGTGCCGCTGCCGGTGGTGGCGGAGTGCGACGACCAACTGCTCAACGCCATTCAGCGGCGGGTCGTAGGACCCGAGGACGTGCACAAGCTGCTCAACGCGGCGCAGCCGGGTCAGTTCGCGCGCGGCAGCGTGGGCGCGGGGACCGGCATGCGCGCTTTCGGCTTTAAGGCCGGGATCGGTTCGGCGTCGCGAGTACTGCCGGCGAGTTTGGGCGGCTATACGATCGGCGTGCTGGTGAATGACAACACCGGCAGCTCGCGCGACGCACTCACGATCGTCGGCGTCCCGGTCGGCGAACGGCTCAAGAACGAATACCGCACCACGTATCCGCAACATCTCTCCGAAGCCGATATGCACGGGCGGATGGCAAGCGGCAGCATCATCATCGTGGTTGCGACCGACGCACCGCTGGACAGCCGGGAAATTCGCGCGCTGCTGCTGCGCGCGGGCCTAGGCATGGGACGCACCGGTTTGACTTCCGACGTCGGCAGCGGCGATCTTTTCGTCGGATTTTCGACCAGCGAAGTCTTCGAGCGCACCGGGAACTTCGAGGTCAGCGCGCCGACCAAACGCATCATCGCCGACGATGATGTGCTCAACGCCCTCTATCGCGCGACCGCGGAAGCGACACAGGCGGCGATCTACGACGCGCTCTTCGAGGCCAAGACGATGACCGGCCAAGGCGGCGCGACGGTCTACGGCTTGCCCGACGATCGCGTCCTGCAGATGCTGCGAAGCGCCGGTGCCATTTCGCCGTGAGTTACATCGAAACCGAGCGGCTAATCGTGCGCACCTGGATGCCGGATGATGCGGCGGCGCTGGCGGCGATTTACGGCGATCCCGAAACGATGAAGTACATTCTTTCGGGGACCAAGACGCTCGAACAGACGCGCACGGCGATCGCGCAGATGATCGAAGCGCAGGAGCGCGACGGCTGCTCGATGTGGCCGGTCGTGCTCAAGGCGAACGCCGAATTGATCGGAACCTGCGGCCTGATGAAGACCGAGCACGCGCACGTGCTCGAACTGGGGTTTGCCTTCACCCCGGCAGCACGCGGCAAAGGCTACGCGTACGAATCCGCGCGCGGCGTGCTCGCCTTTGGATTCAGCCAACTGCATGCGACGTCGGTGATCGCGCTCACCAGCCCGTTTAACGCGCCGTCGATCGTGCTCATCAACAAGCTTCGCATGCGCTTCGACCGCGTGGTGCGGATGAAGCGTGGCGAGCGCGGTGCCGACGTGTTACGGTATGTGAGCTATGGCGAAGAAGAAGCGGCGTAAGATGAAGCTGGTGCCGCGCCTGGGCCCGCCGACCAACCTGCGGCCGGCCGGCGCGCACGAAACGCTTACGCGCTACAACCGCAAGCGCAAGAAGCGCGAGCTGCAATCCGAGCTCGGCGACGTCGACCTCAACGTCGACTAGGCTTGCATCGCGAGCCTTGCCAAAAGTAGACTAGGCAGTTAGACTAGTCTTATCATGGCCAAGAGAAAAGCGGCGCAAATGGGCATTTTCGACGCGAAAACGCACTTTTCCGAAGTCATCGCTGCCGCCGAGCAGGGTGTGACCACGACGATCACGCGGAACGGCAAGCCCGTTGCCGAGATCTCTCCGGTACGATCCGACGGTCGCGAACAGGCACGGGCAGCAATGGAGCGCCTTCGCGCGCTTTCGCGCGATATTATCGCGCATAATGGCGGCCCGGTGCCGCGCGCAGAGATCTTGGAGATGGTCCATTCAGGACGGAAGTATCTCGATGATAACGATTGATGCCTCAATCGTTATCGGGCTGCTTCTCGAAGAGGGTCCGTCCGACGTATGGCAGGCTCTGGTCGAGGACGACGGGATGGTGCCGGCGACGTTTTATGCCGAAATCGCTCAGGCGATCCTGCGCGCGGAGCGGCGCAATCGTATCGCCGGCAACCAGGTAACGCGCATTGTCGAAACCGTGAACGCAATGCCGCTCTCGATACATTTTCCGTCCGTTGCCTTGACGATTGCCCTCGCGCGTAAACACAGCCTGAGCGCATATGACGCAACGTATCTCGCCGTTGCGATGGAAACAGACCTTTTGCTTGCCACGCTTGACGAGCAGCTGGCAAGCGCGGCTAAAGCCGAGAAGCGATTGTGGACGGCGCAGCGTCGTCGCCCGGGGAGTGGCGTGAGCTACCTGATCGAAGCCCGTTAGGCTTGCATCGCGAGCATCGCGACCTTCATCGCCGAGAGGGGCGTCTGATGCATCTCGAAGTCGATTAGCGCTTGGCCGATTTTATCGGCGAGGCGATTGGTGACGAACCAGGGCGGCTTCGGCAAGAGCGTCGCACCGTAGCGGCCGATGCTGCGCGGGAACGGTGCAAACGGCGCATAGACGACGCTTTTCTGCGAACGATCGAAGAGCAAGCTGTTGTGTACCACGCCGATCCCGCTGCGCACATCGTCGATCGTGTGCCCCGGATAGGCGCCCCACGGGGTTTCGGTGAGTAAAAAGCCCACGCCGGTCCAGGCATTGACGGCAATGCAGCCGTAGCGCAGTCCCGCGATCGCGGCGTCAAAATCGCTCGCGTATTCTTTCATGGTGGCGGGATGGATGACGACGTTGGCCCCGAGCGTCCCCCAGAGCTTGTCGTTGGCGAAGGCCACCGCGTCGCGTAAGAACGTCGCCGTGTCGCCGGGCAGCGTGGTCACCGCGAGCACGCTGGCAAATGCTTCGATCTCGAAATTCGGGTCGTCGCTCTGCGCATCGACGCGCACGATCGTGCGCGGCGTGAAGCCGTCGCTGGTCTTGCCGTAGCGCTGCGCGTCGTGGCCGGTCGCCAGGCGCTCGGTGCGGTTCCCGGCACCCGGATAATACGCCGGACGATCGAGCGCATCGCGCATCACCGCTTCGATCTGCGCGAGGAGCTTCGGCGTGCCGTCCCAGTCGCGCGGCAAAATGACCACTTGCGCGGCGATGCAGTTGAAGCCGTCGTTGTGCAATTTCTGCGTGACGATTTGCTCGGCTTGGAAGCGGAAGTCGGCGTCGCTCCATGCGCCGGGCACCACGATCGTGGGGCTCACGTTGCCGAGTTCGGCGGTGATCGGCTTGGTGACGCCGTCCGCGACAATCGCGTTGAAGGTGCGATCGCTGCCGGTAATGTGAATCTCGTCGACCAGCGGATGCGCGCACAGCGCTTTGCCGACCTCGGCGCCGCCGTACGCGAAGCGCAGATACCCGCCGTCGACCAGCGGTTTGAGTGCATCTTCGAAGATTGGCCCGAGATATTCGTTAATCGGATTCATCTTGAGGATGCAGACCGCGCCGTCGGCGATGAGTTTGTAGAGTACGTCGAGCGGCGGAATCGACGCAATGTTCCCGGCGCCCAGCACAAGCGCGACGCGCGGTTGCGGCGACGACTGCTTGTACCACATCGCCATCGTCGACTTGAGGTTGTCGCGGGTGACGCCGGGCTGCATCCAGACTTGCGCGCGTACGCCCGAGAGAAGCAGTCGATCGTAGAAAGCGTTGGGGAATACATCGACCGTCACTTGACCGTCGGGGCGCTCATGTATGCGGGATGCGTCGAGGCGTGGTACGCCGTCGCGCGCGAGATCTTGCATCGTGCGGATGTAACGGTTGAGCGCGTAGAGCAGCGCCCACGGTCCGCTGACCCACTCCTCGCCGGCGAGCGGCGTGCCGG
>PMUE01000320.1 GCA_003167055.1 Vulcanimicrobiota bacterium
ATCGTCATGCGCCGTGTCGCGCCGAGTGAGACGAGGGCGATCGGTTCGCCCGGAATGAGTTCCGAGAGATGGTCGTTATGCGGCGCGACGCTGTCGTGACCATCGCGATAGAGATTCATACCGATGGTCGTGAACCGCGTGCCGGAAAGCTGCTCGACGATCGGTACGATGCCGGCCAGGGACTGCGGCAATTCACCGTCGATCGGCATTCGGGCCACGAGCCGCGGCACCTCGACCTCGCGATCGTACATCATGCGCCGTTCGCTTCGCCAGGGAGCCGCCTCGCGCACGTCCGCAAAAACCCGCGCGGCTTGCTCCGGCGTCAGTGCCGCAGGATAATAGACAATCGATCCGCTCTCGTCATCGACGATGACGCGTCCGTCGTTCTCGAAGAAGCCGAGCTGCTGCGACATACTACAGCGGGAGCGTTACGCTCACCCGCGAGCGGGGCCGCGGCAAAATCTGTATGATGCCGCCGAGACGTTCGATGATCTCAAACCCACGGCCGCGGAGCGAATCTGGATCGCGCGTGGCCGGACGTTCGATGTCCGCTCCTGAGTCGAGCACTTCGAGAACGAGCCGATTCCGGTGCGGACGCAGATGAATGTCGACGGGAATCTTCCCGTGCTCGCACGCGTTGGCAATGAGCTCGCCGAAAATCATGACGGCTGTCTGCACATTTTCTTCGCTGTGACCCGCATCGCGCAACGCTTGGGCAAACGCGTGGCGGCAGCTTGCAACGGTTTTCCCGTCCGCATGGGTAATCTGCCAGGTCCAAGGCTGCATCATGATTCAGCCCGCCCCAGCGGCCGGCGGGAGTGCCGACACGAGAAGCGCGCGCAGAGATCGGCCAACGATTGGTCGGGCGCGAGCGGCCTCGCTCGCCTGCGCACGTTCGCCATGAATGGATGGTTCCCGGAAACCCACGGTAAGAATCGCAACGTCGTCGCTCGGCGGCGCCCCGCGCAGGATCTCTTCGAGTAAAGCTGTGGCCGGATCGGGCGCATCGGGCGAAATCTTGCGCAGCGCCTGTACGATGCGTTGCTCTCCGGCGTCCCAATCGCGGTCGTATTCAACCAAGCCGTCGGTGAACAATGTCAGGAGTGATCCCGGCGACACCAGGACGGACGACACGCCGAAACGCGGGCGATCCAGGGCGCCGAGCGGCGGCCCTGTTGCGCCGAATTTTTCTACCTCGCCGTCGTGGAACCGCACGATGGCCGGCGGATGCCCTGCATTAGCGAGTCGAATTACGCCCTGCGCGAGATCGATCACGCCGCAGATCGCGGTCACGATCGTTGCGTCCTGCATCAGCAAGATCTCATTGGCGCGCTCCAGCACAACCGACGGATCGGGCTCGTCGACGCCGATGGTAAGCACGGCTTGACGAACACGGCTCATGACCACTGCGGCTTCGATGCCGTGGCCGGTGACGTCGCCGATCGAGAAGAGTATGCGACCTTCGGCCACTTCGAACGCGTCNNTCGCCGCCGACGCGCAATTCGCCGCCCGCGGGCACGTAGACCGCATGCAGTTCAGCTTGCGCAACGTCGGGAAGGTGTTTCTGCAGGAACGCTTCTTGCAGCATGTCGGCAATGCGCTTCTCTTCCAAATATGCCATGCGTTGCAGCGAAACTTCGTTGGCGAGACGCTGTTGCGCGGTCGACAGCCATCCGAGCAGCGCGCCTAAAATCACGCCCAGCACGATCGCACCGATGAGTATTTCGTCGACGAGGCGGGATGTCGAGGCCTCGGCCTGATCAGCCGTGCGGTTCAACTGCAAGAGCAGGCGCGAGTCGGTCGCGCGAAAGCGATCGACGATCTGTTTTCCGCGGATTTGTAAAGCAAGGCCGTCACCGCTTCCGCTACGGAGTAATGGAACCGCGACGGCTTGGCGCCAGTAGCGATTTATCGCCGACTCTTCCCGGACGGACGCGTCGTCGATGCCCAGGCGGCGCAGACGCATCGCGAGCGACTGCGCGGTGGGATCGAACGCGCGCAATCCCTCCCGGTAAGGTTGCAGAAAAACGGGCATATGCGTGTCCACATAGCCGCGGACACCTGTTTCCTCGTCGATCTGCAGCCGCAAGAGACGGGCGCGGTCAACCTGCGCGAGACGCAGGTCGCTCTGAAACGACGTATTTCGATCCAGCGCCGCGCGAATCGATAGCGCCGCGGCGAGAAAGACGACCAGTACGCCTGCAGCCGAGAGGAATCCTAACAGCGCGCTCAGCCGGCCGGCCGGCTTCACAGCTGCGCTTTTGCCTCTTCGACCGTTGTTGCCAGTGGGAAAACGTTCTGCAACCCTGCGACCTCGATGAGGCGCCGCACGGCCGGGCTCACGACCAGACACATTGCGGCGCGCCCTTTTCGCGCCCGCCCTCGCTGCAAGTACAAAATCTCCGCCATGGCGCTCGAGTCCATGTAGGTGACGGCAGAAAGATCGACGATGGGGGCTTCCACGTCGGTCAGCGGTGCAAGGCCGCCTCGGAAAGCATCCCGACCGGTGAAGTCGATCTCGCCGGTGAATGCGGCTATCCGAAATCGCTCATCGTTCACGCGCCGACAAATTTTAGCGCCTCACCCCGATTTCCCGCTATTGTCGCGCGATATCGGTGGGCAGGTCCACGAACGCGCAGCGCGGTAGAGCCGGGCATGCACGCAGTAATGCTCGGGTTGCTCTTAGCCGTCACCTGGAGCGCCGATCCGGTTCACTCCTCGGCTAATTTCACCGTGACCCATCTGGGCATATCCCACGTCAACGGAATTATTCCAATCAAGAGTGCCACGATCGACGTGCCCGACGGAAGCAACATCCCGAGCAGCGCAGACGCGATCTTCGATCCAAGCGGGGTCGATACGCGCAACAACGACCGCGATTCCGACCTGCGCTCACCGCACTTTTTCGACGCCGCGACCTACCCGGTGATGAGCTTCAAGAGCACCAAGATCACCGCGGTCGACGCGACACACTTCACGATGACCGGCGACCTGACCATGCACGGACAGACGCACCCGGTTACACTCGATGCGCAGTACCTCGGCCGCGCGACGACCCCAAACGGCCAGCAGCGCATCGCGTATGAGGCAAAAGTGGCGATCGACCGCACCTTGTGGGGCATGACCTACGGAAATCCGTTCGCTGCAAATTCGGTTGACATCGACCTCGACATTGAGGCCGTGAAACGCCCGTGACGTCCAGCGACATTGCAAAGGTAGAGTGACCTATGTCAAAACTTCGATATGGCGATCACGTGATGATAGACAACCTCGGCATTCGCGGTGAAGTCATTGAAGTCGACACGCGCTCCGTCGTTGTTCGCTATAAAAAGGCTGACGGCGAACTGATCGAGCATCGCTTTCGACCCGAAGACGT
>PMUE01000106.1 GCA_003167055.1 Vulcanimicrobiota bacterium
GACGTACGTCGCCGGGCGCTTCATATCGTACGCACCATACGGTACTGCCGTTCGACAACGCGCCACCCAGCGTCCCGCAACGCGCCGGACACTGGTGAGTCGGACGGCTCGTTATTGAGCGTGAGATCCTCCGGGACGCGGGCATCGATCTCACGCACAAGCGCTTGGGCCGACGCGTCGTCCGGTGCGGCGGCATCGAGGACATTCGCAAACTCACCGTCGACGCGCACGAAGGCATAGGCGCCCGCTACGTCGATCCGCGCGTGCGCCGGCGCGTGTGCGACGCTGCGTGGTTCGCGTTGCCAGCACGCCGGCGGGGTGCGCGCGACGGCGGCAACCATGCGTTCCGTGTAGCGGCGCACCGGGAGCGGCGCACTGTTCGCAGTGCGAGCTCGGCGTGCCCACAGGAGCAGTTCGCCGCGCTGCTCGAAGCCAAAATCGCGGATGAAAGCGAGCGTGGGGGCGTTGCGTTGTGAAATCTCGAGCTCGACGCTCGTAATGCCGCGGCCGCGCACCGCGTCGATCGCTTCGAGCATCATGTCGCGCGCGATGCCCTCGCGCCGATGCTTCGGATCGACGCCGATCAGTCCGAACCACGCGCGATCGCCGCGCACGCCGAAGGCGAGCGCACCTATCGTCGCGCGCCCGCGAACGCGCGTGATCGCAGCGGCGAGATCGATATCGTTGCGGCGCACGAAATCCGCGTACGAGCGTGGCGAAAAGATCGCGTAGTCCCCGAAGACGGTTCCGTGAAAGAAGCGGTTGAAGTCGGCCGCGGACGGGGAGCGGCTCATCGCAAGCCGGGGAAATCGAGCGCGGCGAGCGCCGCGTACGTGACGATGCCGACTGCGGTCGAAAGATTGATGCTGCGCACGCTGCCCTCGCGCATCGGTATGCGCAGCGCGCGCTGAGGTTCGCGCTCGATGAGCGTTCGCGGCAGTCCTTTGGTTTCGCGGCCGAAGACGAGCACGTCACCGCGTGCAAATGACGCTTGTGCGTACGGGCGTGTCGCATGGGCCGAGAGATACCAGCGCGACCGGCCGGCCGTGGAATCGAGGAATGCGTCGAGCGACGGATGCACGACCACGTCGATCGCGCGCCAGTAGTCCAATCCGGCGCGCTTGAGCTCGCGATCGTCGATCGAAAAGCCGAGCGGCTCGATCAGATGCAGCGCGCAGCCGGTCGCCGCGCACAACCGTGCGACGTTGCCGGTGTTCGGCGGAATCTCGGGTTCAACCAGCGCGATATGCAGCGGCGCCGCTTCGACGTCCGCGAAGGTCATGAGGCGCTCGCGTGGCTGCGTCACGCAAGAACGCTCTCGTAGTCGATGCCGGCCGGGGCGATAACGTAGGCCACGCCGTTGTTGCGCTGCCAAATCGCTTCGATCGCGCGACGCGGGTAGACAACCGATACGCCAGGCGCAGCCGGATCGTTGATCGCGCAGTCGCCGTTTTCGGTGAAGCCGCGCAAGACGACCAAGTGTCCGTCGGAGTGCGGAAGCGGTGCACCCGGCAATTCATCCTCGCGCCACGAGTATGAGATCACCACCGGCAGGTTGCGTTCGATCAACCGCGCGGCTTGATCGAGATTTTGGAGGTACGCCACCACGGCGCGCAGTCCCAAGCTTCCACTAAACGCGGTGTTGAACGCCCAGTTGCCGGTGCCGTTGTACGCGCGATCGATCACCGCGAGTGCGGTCTCTTCCACCGGCCGATCGATTCCGTGATAGGCATTGACCATCGACAGACTCGCGGCGCTGCACCACCCACGCTCCTCTTTGCGGACGTACTGCGTACGCGCCGGTACGTCGAGGATCATCGCCTCGCGCGCGTACGGCAGCGACGGCTCGGGACGCTGCGGAGCGGCAAACGCGAGCAGATTGAAATCAAGGTCCTCGCCGAAGAGTTCGATACCGTCGAACGGCTGCTCTGCGCCAAGCACGTCGACGTCAACGGTAATGCCGTCGCGATCGCTCTGCGGACTAAACGATTTGCGTCCGCTCGGCTGCCACTGCGCGTAATCGTACCATGCGCTAGCCGGCGTGCCCGCGCGCAACACGCGGAAGCGCAACGTGCCACTCGGCGCAAGCGTGTTCCAACTGATCACGCCACCGCGGACCGGTTCGAAACGCAGCATCGCGCCGCCGCGAACGTTGAGCGTCTGCGTAAACACGCTAGCGGATATTCCACTCCCAGGCGTTCCAAGTGTCAGCCAGAAACGACGCGGGCTTGTACCCGGTGACATGATCGCTGATGCCCCAGTACCCGGTCTCCCAGTAGAAGAAGACGGCCGGCACGACGGCGCGCAAGCGCGACTCTTCAACCTGGTATAGCTGCTTACGTTTGTTTTGATCGAACGTCGAGGCCGCGGCGGAATTGGTCTGATCGACGATCGGATCGCGCAGCCACGACGTGTTGGCGCCGTTCGGCGGAATCGCTGCCGAATTCCAATTCCCGAAATTGTCGGGATCAGGCCCGTTGGTGTCGACCGACCATTCGAGATCGTACGTACCTTTGTAGAGCGGACCGTTCTGCGCGAAGAGCAGGCTTGCCGGATAGTTGCGAATGACCAGCGCAACGCCGAGCGGGCGCAGCATCGATTGCATCACGACTTCCGACGCCTCGTTGCTCTTGGTCGCGACGGTGGCAGAGATCGTCAACTGCATCGCGAGTGGGCCTTTATGTAAGACGCCGTCGGGCCCCATGCGCCAGCCCGCTTGCGCAAGCAGCACACGCGCGTGCACGGGATCATAACGATACGGTGGCAGGTTCGGGGCTGCCCATGAATCGGGAAAGACGTCGGAGACGGCGAGGCGATTGACGCTGTGGTAGACCGTGTCGTTGATCCGCTTCCAGTCGACCGCTTCGGCGATCGCTTCGCGCACGCGAAGATCGGCCAATTGCGGCTTGCTCATGTTGATGCCGAGATGCCGCCAGTTGGCGATCGTGCGGTGGAGCACGGTGATCCCGGAGATCGACGCGAGCGCACTCACCGCGTTGACGTCGACGGTAGGATACACGTCGATCTCGTGGGTTTGGAGTGCCGAGAGCAGTGAATTCGAGTCGGGAATGACTTGCCAGACGAGTTCTCTCAGCTTCGGTGCGCCGCGCCAATAGTGCGGGTTGGGCACGAAGACCAGCGATGCGCCATGATTCCACGTTTTCAGAATATAAGGCCCGCTCGAAATCGGCGCTTGATTGAACGCGGCACGATTGATGTCGGGCAGCTTCGCGAGCACGTGCGCGGGCAGCGGCGGGTAGGCGCTTCCGCCCATGGTCAACACGTCGAATGCCGCGACGCTCGGCCGCTTCAGCCGAATCATGAGCGTGTAGGGATCTGGCGCGGATGCCGAGGCAATCTCGGTCCAGCCGTAATTCGTCTTGGTGTTGTTGCGCGGATTCAGCACCGCGTGATAGGTGAAGAGCCAATCCGCCGCGGTGAGCGGCGCGCCGTCCGACCACACCACGCCCTTACGCAAGTGCACCGTAATCGTTCGCTGGTCGCGGCTGATGCCGCCGTTTTGCAGCGTCGGAACGGCGAGCGCGAGGTCGGGGAACAGATTGCCGTTGTCGTCGAAGCGCAGAATGTGACTGAAAAGCAGCACGTCGATTTCGTCGGTTGCGGCCGAATGGCCAAACATCAGATTGAGCGAATCGGGTTCGTCCTGCTCACCGAGACGCAGCACGCCGGGCACGACGCCGGGCCGCGCGCACGCGCACAACGCGGCGAGCACGACGAGCGCGATCAGACGACGCACGGGGCTTCCTTATGGAACGACGGTGCGATTGCGGCGTAGAGTGCGTCTGGGCCGTTGCGCACCACGTCGTCGGCCGGAAGTCCGGTCTCGTCGCGGGCGCGTTCGATCTGCGCACGTGCATCCTCCGGCGAGAGATTGCGCGTGTTGAGCGCAATGCCGACCGTGCGCGCGGGCTTCACGGTGGCCAGCAGCGCTTCGTGCAGCCGAATCAATTCGCGATAGCCGAGCGTCGGCGTGTCATAGCCGCCGATACGCTCGCGGGTCGGATCGCACACGAGCACCAAGGCATCCGGCGCCGCGCCGTACATCAGCGCGAGCGTCACCGGCGCATAGGCCGGATGGTTGATGGCGCCTTGACCTTCGACCACGATGAGATCGGGATGCGATTGCGCCGCATACAGCACGAGTGATTCGGTTGCGCCCGGTGCGAAGTCGGCGATCACGCGATCGATTGAAATGCCCCACCCCGCGATCATGATGCCGGTTTGTCCGGTTGGAACGAAGCTCGCCCGTTTGCCCGCGCGATCGGCGGCTGCGCAAAGTTCGAGCGCAACCGTCATCTTGCCGACGGAGCAGTCGTTCCCAACCAATAGCAACGTCGGCGCCGCAACCTGGTAGACGGCGCCGGAGAACAGCGGCGTCTCAGGCGGCTCGCGTACGTCCCAAATGCGCACGCCGGCGCGCTGCGCAGCGAACTTGAATTCTTGATCCTCGCCGAGCATGTCGTGCAATCCGCTGACGATCTCGAGCTTGGCGGC
>PMUE01000372.1 GCA_003167055.1 Vulcanimicrobiota bacterium
CGTATCGTGGAGATCGAGCGCCATACGCTGGCGCTCCTCTTGAATCGCGGCCGCCGAGCGACGCTGGGCTTGCGCAGCGACGTTGAGCGCCTGCGCCGTTCGCGTTGCGACCGTTTCGATGATGCGCGCGGCGCCGTCGCCGAAGGTCGTGCCGGCGCGCGAGCCGCCCATGAGGACGCCTTCGACCGCGCCTTCGTATTGAATCGGCGTCCCAATGATGCCGTCCATGCGTTCCGCCACGATCGTGCGATCGTAATGATGCGTGATTTCACGTGATGCGAGGTATTCGTCGACGGTGCAGGTCCGGCCGAGAGCAAAGACCTTGCCGCCGAGCCCACGTCCGCGTTGCAACTCCATATCTTGGATTTTGGAGAGCATATGCGCGCCGTAGCGAATAACGACGGTATCCGCATCCGTTCGCTCGGCGAACCAAGCGCAATTAAACCCGAATTCTTCCGTAAGGATCCGTGTCGCCTCGTGCAGGATCGCCTCTCGGTCGAGAACCGAAACCAAACGAGCAACTTCACGTTCCAAATGTGCAAGTTCGTCCGCCGCTAACCGGATGCGGGAGCGGATCCCGTGCGTAACTCGGTCCATCAAGGTTTGATCCGGCTTCGCCCGGCCAAAACTATGTCCTTTTGGGTGTAATCGACGTGCCGCTAGGTTTGCGATACTCAAGTGCAGCGTGCGCCGCACTGGCGCAGAAGAGAGGACTTTGCTTATGAATTTGCATCGCATCACGCGGGCCGCAGCGTGCTGCGCGCTCGTGTTTGCGCTTGGCGGCGCAAACCTTGCGCCGGTCGCCGCCGCCGGATCCGATGTCAAGGTGGCATTGGTCACGTCCAAAACCGGACCGCTCGGAGCATACGGCAACGAGTTTCTTCGCGGCTTTCAGGTCGGACTGAATTACGCGACGCACGGCACGGGCGTAGCCGGCGGCCACAAGATCGTCGTCTCCGACTTCGATGACGCGGGCGACGCCGCCAAGGCGATCGCGACCACCAAAGACCTGATCGGCCAAGGCTACAAGATCATCGCCGGAACCGCGATATCCGGCATCGCGGTGCAGATCGCGCCGCTCGCGCAAGAGAACAACATTCTCTACATGCCGCTCGCGGCCACCGACGCGCTGACCGGCGTCAATCGCAACACGGTACGCGTCGGCCGCCAAAGCACGCAAGATGTTTTGACTGTCGGCACGATCCTCGGCTCGAACCTACGCGGTAAACGCATCCTGGTGCTCGCGCAAGACTCGGCCTTCGGTCAAGGTAACGTTGCGAGCGCCCGTATGGTCCTTGGCAGCGAAGGCGCGACCGTCGACGGGTTGCTCGTGCCGCTCTCGGCCAACGACTTCAGCCCGTTCGCGCAGAAGATCCTCGACGCAAAGCCCGACCTGCTCTACATCGCGTGGGCGGGCGCGACCGGCCTCGCGCTGTTTCAGGCGCTAGAAACCGCCGGCGTGATGAACGCAACCAGCGCAGTCACCGGACTGGATCAGCGCGCGGCGTTCCCGCTCTTTTATAAGGCCGGCCCGAAATTGAACTACATCGCGCTCTACCTGCCCGATTGTTCAAAGAGTGCTCCGAATGAGTTCCTCATCAACGCCGACCAGAAAGACTTGGGCAAGCTGCCCGAAAATTTCGAGAACGACGGCTTCGTGGCCGCGGAGATGATCGCGCACGCGGTAGAAACCGCCAACGGTGACGACGTGGCGAAGATGATCTCCGCACTTGAAGGGTATAGGTTCGTCGGACCCAAGGGTCCCGAACAGGTTCGCGCGGCCGACCATGCGCTGCTCGAGCCGATGTTCGTAGCCAAACTCGAGACCAAAGGCACGAACGTGTACCCGGTGTGCCTGCGTACGCTTCCGCCCAGCGCGGTCGCGCCGCCGGTGCGCCCCTTCAAGCAATGAGACACTAAAGGAAACGTGAATCAGACCTGCGCCATTAGGACCGAGAATCTCAGTTACCGCATCGGCGGTGTGTCCATCGTCGAAGATGTGTCGCTCGAGATTGCAGACGGCGAGTTCGTCGTCGTCATCGGACCGAATGGCGCAGGCAAGACCACGCTGGTCAACCTGCTCTCCGGCATCGCGCAGCCCAGCGCCGGAACGGTCGCGCTCTACGAGCGCGATATCACGCATGCGCCGCCTTACCAGCGCGCGCGGCTCGGCTTGGGAAGAACCTTTCAGACCTCGAGCGTCTTCAATGCATTGAGCGCGCTCGAAAACGTCCGCCTCGCGACGCAAGCGCATCTCGGCGGATCCGGCGCAATATGGCGCTTGGCGGACGCAAACGCCGAAGCGCTCGCGCGTTCGCGCGACGCGCTCGCGGCGGTCGGCCTGTCCGAACGCATGCACGCTCCTGCCGCGTCGCTCTCGCACGGCGAGAAACGCAAACTCGACTTAGCAATTCTTCTTTGCCTCGAGCCGCGCGTGATCGTGCTCGACGAGCCGACCGCCGGTATGGCGGTGGAAGACGTACCCGAGATTCTCGGGCTCGTCTCGGCGATGCATCGCGAACGCGGCGCCACCGTGATTATGGTCGAGCACCGTCTCGATTTGGTGTCGCAGTATGCCGACCGCATGGCGGTGATGCATCATGGCGCATTGCTTGCCTTCGATACTCCGGAGCGCGTCATCGCCAACGAAACGGTGCAGACCGCGTATCTCGGAGATCCACTATGAGCGCGAACGCGGGCGCACTGCTCGAAGTTCGCGACCTGCACGCCCGCATCGGCCAGTCGCATATTCTGCACGGCGTTTCGTTCAGCGTGCGTAGCGGCGGCATAACCGGCTTGCTCGGCCGCAATGGTGTCGGGAAGACGACGACAC
>PMUE01000343.1 GCA_003167055.1 Vulcanimicrobiota bacterium
GCATCGTGAAGAACGTATTGCGCGGATCGTGCGCAGCCAGAACGTTCCACACCACCTTTCCGGTCGTCGCGTTGAGTGCGATTAGATGACCGTCGAGCGTCGCCTCGTAAACATTCCCGCCGGCAAGTGCGACGCCGCGATTTGCGGAGAAGGCAATGACATGTGGCTTGTAGGGAAAGTGCCACTTGAGCACGCCGGTCTTAGCATCGAGTGCGTACACGTCGTTGTGTGAAGAGGTGACGTACATCGTTCCGTGCCACACGATCGGCGAGACTTCGAGTGGGCCGCGCGCGTCCACGGGTGTCGACCAAGCCTTCTGCAGGTTTGCAACGGCGGCCGAGCTGATTTGAGCCGAAGGTACGTATCGGTTACCGCTGTAGCTGCGCGCTGGAAGTATCCAATTCCCATTGTCACTCGCCGCATTTGCGTACGATTGTGACGTAGGCCAAGCGTCCTGCGCCTCTAAACGGGGCGCCACGAGTAGGAAGAGCAAGCCGATGATGACAAGCGCAGATGCAATTCGCATAGACCCCTCCTTTGCCGAATCATCCTTTGCCGAATTATCGTATCACCGACTCGCGTCAGGGTGAATGGTATGTCGGTCTACGCAGCAAGCAAGTAAGCCGACTATAGGGCGCTCACGGCGTGATGATCGCGCGCGCGACGGTCGCCGCCACGCCGGCGATTACCGCATCCCGCCGAGCATCGCCGCCATGCGCGCCTGAAAGCATGACCACGACGACGACGGTTCGTCCGCTCAAGGCTGCGACGCCGGCGTCGTTGGTCGCGATGTTCGTATCGTCTCCTCCCGACACCGTGCCCGGCACGTGCGCGAGCATTACGCTCGGCGCGAACCCGGCGCGCAGCCGGCCCGGTGCGCTGCGCACGCCCGCAAGCTCGCGCATCAGCGTGGTGGTCGAGGCTACCGTCAGCAACTTTCCTTGTGCGCAATCGCCGATCAGGCTCGCGAGCGCACTTGGTGTCGCGTAGCCGGCGCCGCCCGGTGCGAGAAAGATCGCCGGATAGCCCAGCGTGCGGAGTTGGGCGTTGGCCGCTTCGCTTCCGCCCAGCATATCGAGCAGCGAGTCGGCCGCGATGTCGTCGTCGTTGTTGAGCATGCGTGAGAGCAACCCGCGCGTATCGCGCGTCATCGTGAGATGCCCGGCATCAGCCGCGCGATACACCAGCACCGCAATTGGCAAATGCTGCACGCCGGCCATCGGCAGGTTCTCGTCGCCGTCTTGCACGGCGCTCACGCCGGTGGTCAAATCGACGATCGTCACCCCAAGCGTTCCGCCCAGCGCCTTTGCGCGGCCTACCGCATCATCCAGACCCTCTTCAAAGACCGCACGCTCCGAAATCGGTGCGGGGCTGGGCGTCAAGAGACCCGGTGGCGGCGTGAGCACGACCGGAATCGCCGCGAGCAACCACGCGATCATGCGTTGGCGAGTTCGTCGTAGAGCGCCGTCATCGTTACGATGCCGCCGAAGAATTGCGACAGATCGAATTTTTCGTTGGGCGCATGGATGTGATCGTCGGGCAGCCCAACACCGATCATCACCTGCGGGATTTTGAGAACGCGATCGAAGCTCGCGACCGGACCGATCGAACCGCCGGTCCCGATAAAGACCGGTACGGCGCCGAACCCGGCCTGCATCGCGCGGCCGGCCGCCTGCGCCGCGGGATGATCCCGCGAAAGTACAACCGCGGGGACGTCGCCCGCCGAATCGACCTCGACCCGCACGCCGCGCGGCGCCGCAGCAAGAATGGCCTGCATCACGATCTCGCGCACGTGTGCGGGCTCTTGCGAACCGACTAATCGCGCCGAAATTTTTGCGCGCGCAAATGACGGGATGATCGTCTTGGCGCCCGGCCCCTGATAGCCGCCGTAAATGCCGTTGCACTCGAGCGTAGGGCGAAACCAGTTGCGCTCGAGCGCCGAGTGGCCGGCTTCACCAACCAGCTCCGGTACGCCGAGTTGCGCCGCTTCACGCGCGTCATCGTAGGGAAGCGCAGCGATTTCCTTGCGCTCGCTCGCATCGAGTTCGGGAACCCCGTCGTAGAAGCCGGGAACGGTCACGCGTCCCTGCGCGTCTTTGAGGCCCGCGATGATCCGCGCGAGCGCCTCGATTGGATTTGCAAGGATACCACCGTAATAACCCGAGTGCGCGTCGTCGGCCGGACCGTGCACGGTGACTTCCCAGTGCACGAGACCGCGGACGCTGGTGGTAAGCGACGGCACGTCCTCGGAAAACACCGCGGTATCGCTGATCACCGCAACGTCGGCGTGAATGAGATCGCGATAACGCGCGAGCGCGCTCTCGAAGTTCGGGGAGCCGATCTCTTCTTCGCCTTCGATGACGACCTTCACATTGATCGGCAGGTTGCCGCGCGTTCGCATGTGCGCTTCGATTGCGGCCAAGTGCATGAGCACTTGTCCCTTGTCGTCGACCGCGCCGCGTCCGAAGATCTTGCCGTTGCGGACGTGTCCCTCGAACGGCGGCGTCTCCCACAATTCGGTCGGATCGGCCGGCTGCACGTCGTAGTGACCGTAGATCAACACCGTGGGCGCGCCCGGCGCGCCAAGCCACTCACCGAAGGCGAGCGGATTGCCGTCGGTTTCGAGCAGCTTCGCGTCCAATCCAATGCTGCGCATACGCTCGACCAGACGCTCGCAGCAGGCGCGCACATCGCCGCGATGCGCGGGATCGGCGGAGACGCTCGGAATAGCGATCCACGCTTTGAGTTCATCGAGGTACGCGTCGCGATGGGTGGTGCAGTACGCCGCGAGGTCGTGATCGATCGTCGTCATTGGTTACCTGCCAGGCTGATGTCAAGCGTGCGACCGCCGCGCTGAATCTCGAACGTGTGCGGTTTGCCGTCGTAGACACGCTGTTCGGTTTGGTAGGTTCCGTATTCCCACCAAAACCGCCCATCGAGTTTTTGAACGACGTCGCCGGTACGCAGTCCGGCATCGTATGCCGGACCGCCTGCGCGGACGTACGCCCGCATGTTCCCGTCGACCGTCTTGAACACCGTATAAAGGTAGCCTGGGGTCTCGTTCGGCGCCACCGCGGCGCCGCTTGCGAAGAGCGCCGCAGCACGAGGGTCGCTCGCCGCCCACGACGCGAGGCGCGCGGCGCCTTCGAGCGCCAGCCCTTGCGCCTGCGCGGCGGTGGGCGTTGCGGGCTCGACCGCGTGATCGTGCCATTCGTCGACGATCCATCCGCCGCAGTCTTCCAAGCGCAAGCCGATGTCGAGATCCGTCCCTTCGATCAGCTGGAACGTTGTGGCGCTTACCAAGACGTAGGCGGCAAACGGCTTGGCGGAGCAGTCGCTCGCATTGGGGTCGCCGTGCCACGCGAAGACCACGTTCGGTGCGTGGTTGAGCGCCGACATCACGCTTTGCGACGCGGCCGACGCCAGGGGCGAACCGTCGTTGTCGATCGCGATGTGCTGCGCCGCAGCAGTCGGAGCGTAGAATCCGCTCGTCGCGGCAAACGCCGGGGCGACGAGTGAAGCAAACGCTCGCACACCGAAGAGTTGCGGCGAAGCCAGAGCGACGATCGTGACCGCAAGCGTTGCGACCGCCACCTGGTAAGGCAACGTGCGTTTGCTAATGCTGACGATAGGGGTTCCGGTGAAGTTTGCGACCCACACGTTGGCCGTATTGGTGGGATCGCAGACGTTTTGCACCTGCACGACGGCCATGATCGCAGCAACCAGTACCAGCGGCGGCAGTGCGTGGGTTGCGAGCAGCACGGTAAAGACCGCGATCCCGACGCCGAACGGATTGAGTGGTCCGCGATAGAGCACCAGCGGACTGCCCAGACCAAAGATCGCGATGTAGGCGATCGGATTATTCGCCCACCCTTGGACGAGCGGAGCCAACGCGGCTGTGAACTCCGCCGTCTTGGTGGCGGTGAGCAGCATCCCGATGCCGATGAACAGCAAGATCGCCGGCGCGACGTCCTCGACACCGCGTATCGCGGCCGCGACGAGTGTCTCGATCGTGCGCGTACCGCGGGTGACAATTGCGCCGAACAGCGCCGCCACGATGAAGGCGATCGTCGGATCGAGGTGGAGCGCGAAATACAGCACGAGCGGCAAGAGCGGCGTGATGAGCGCGATCGCCGGCACGCGCGGCACCGGCGGCTCATCCTCGTCCACTTGCACGGCCCAGGTTGCATAGTCGCGCGTGCGAGCCAGCGATACGACCGCGTAAACCACGAGCGCGGTCGCGTCGATCGCCGCAAGAATCACGGCGTAGTGCGTCATCTGCTGCGGGACCACGCCGAAGAGTTGCGTGTAGAACCGCCAGTTGGTCAAATTGAAGATGAATCCGAGCGCGAACGCCATCAAGAAGAGCGTCGACGCGACGACACGCGGAACGCCGGTCGTCATCATGATCGGCAGCACGATCGAGCCAACCATGATGACTGCGCCGAGCCCGGAGAGCGACGTGAAGAGCAGGGCGACGACCGCGCACAGGACCAGCGCAACAACGAGCGGTGATTCGCCGCCGTATTCGGCGGCGAGATTCA
>PMUE01000385.1 GCA_003167055.1 Vulcanimicrobiota bacterium
CGGCGTCTCGCGCAAGATCGAGTCCGCCGACGAGCGCAACCGCCTCAAGGCGATCATGAAGGCGATCCGTCCCGAGGGGATGGCGACGGTCGTGCGGACCGCCGCCGCGAACGTGTCGAACGCGGAGCTCATCGCCGACCTCGGCGTGCTGATCCGCATGTGGCACGGCATCCTCGAAACCTTCAAGCGGGCCCCGTCGCCGTCGCTGCTCCATCGCGACATGAACTTGGTCTACAAGGCCGCACGCGACTTCATTACCGCCGACGTCGACAAAGTGCTCATCGACGACGAAGACGAGTACCGCAAGGTTCGCGAGTTCTTGCAGCTGCTTGGACCGCAGTACCTCGATCGGGTGCAGCATTACAATCATGGCCGCGATCTGTTCGACGACTACAAAGTCACCGACGAACTGCAGCGTCTGCTCAAACCCAAGATCAATCTTCCCGCGGGCGGATCGATCGTCATCGAGTCGACCGAAGCGCTGACCGTCATCGACGTCAACTCCGGCAAGTTCACCGGCGGCAAGAACCTCGAAGATACGATCGTCAAGACCAACATCGAGGCGGCCACCGAAATTGCGCGCCAAGTGCGCTTGCGCGATATCGGCGGCATCATCGTGGTCGACTTCATCGACATGGCGTCGGAATCGGCGCGCACTAAGGTAATTAAAGCGCTTGAAGACGGGCTGCGCCGCGATCGGACTCGCGCCACGATTCAGTCGTTTTCAAATTTGGGCTTGCTCGAGTTCACGCGCAAGCGCATCGGCAAGGATTTGGGCGCGCAGCTGAGCGGCACATGTCCGACGTGCAGCGGCACCGGATCGGTAATGTCCCCGCAGTCGGTCGCGATCGATACCCTGCGTCACGTGCGTCAAAACGGTCATCACGATCATGCGCATCACCCCGTGCTCGTCTACGCCGCGCCGACGGTGGCCGCGCAGATGGAGTTCTGGTACGAAGACGAGGTGCTCGAGCTCGCCAAAGAGATGAATACCAAGATCCACGTGCGTGTGGATCCATTGATGCATCCCGAACGCTCGCGCGTCGAACGTATCGCCAAACCGATCGAGCAACTGCGCCCGATTCGGGTCGGTGACGAAGTCGAAGTCGACTTGCTGCCGGGCCGTCTGCCTAATCCGACATCGGCGACCGCCGTCATCGGCGATCGTATCGTCGAAGTCGAAAATGCCGCCAACAATGCCGGAAACGTGGCGAAGATTCGCGTGCTCGATATCGACGACGAAGCCGATTACGTGCTCGCCGAACTCGTGGCCGCAGTGGCCGGCGAAGCCAAGAAGAAACGTCGTCGCGGCGGCAAGCGCAAAGCTCCGCTGACCGCAGCCGAACAAGCCGCGCAGCTGCGTGAGCTGGCGGAAGAGGCCGCATCGCAGCAGCAAGCGCGTCCGCCGATCGGCATCACCACGGTCACCGAAGAGGAAGAGGCCGAAGATCCGGCGCTCGTGGCTGAAGTTCGAGGCGAGCACCAGCCCGATGCGATCATCATCAATGAAAATGAAGCGCGCGAAGGCGATGGCTCACGGAGCAAACGTCGCCGTCGCCGGCGTCGCCGCGGACGCGGTGGTCGCGGAAATGGCGAGCCGCAGCGCTTTGAGGTTGCCGCACAGGTCGGCATCCCGCCGCAAAGCGCCGCGGCGCAAACCGAGTTTGACGACGAGGACGAAGACGAGGAAGACGAGGCGCAACCGGCCGTTCACGCGACGGTTGTCCCCAGCACGAACGGAGAAACCGGAGGCAAGCGTCGTCGCCGTCGCCGCCGTCGCCGCGGACGCGGTGGCGCTGGTCCGATCGGCGAGCAGCAGCATCAGGAAGGCTTGACCGGTTCGCTGCCGATGAGTCCGTCGGTTCCGGACCGTCACGTGTTCCGGGTTGACCCGCAAGGCTCGGCACAGCCGACCGGCATGACCGCGCCGCGCGAACCGTCGCGCGCGATCGCGCCGCTACGCAAAGCCAAACCGCCGGCAGTTGACGCGCCGCCGCCGCATCTCACCTTTCCGGCCGAAGAAATCAGTCACGCCACACCGACCCGTCGCCGTCGCACGCGTACGAGCGGTGTTCCGGCTGAGCTTGAAACGACGGTCATGCAGGCGCTACCGGCACCGGCCGAAGACAAACCCAAGCGCACGCGCAAGAAAGTCGAGCCCGCTGCTGACGGCGAGGCTGCGCCAAAAAAGAAAGCCAGCGGCGTAAAGAAAACGTCGACGCGCAAGAAGAGCACGTCGACGCCGACCGGGTCACGAAAGAAAAAGACAACGTAGTTGTGACACACTACGTCAGCGTCTCACGAAACTCGAGTAGAATGCTGCGAACACCAAGACGATGCCAATATTCACTATAAGCCGCTCCCAGAAGCGGTTTCTGAGGAACGCGAAATCCACACCAACTATGACGGCTACCATCGCCGCCACGTAGAGCACGATAACTATTGGTCTGCCCATTTCAGCCCCCTTAAAAAGAGCCCGACGGTTTCCGTCGGGCTCTTTGCTAGGATGACAAGGAGCGTGCTACTCCGCTGAGCCGTTGATTTGGCTCAGGTGCGCGACGCGGTCGTCAACGTACTGCATGGCGCGCCGCAACTGCGGGTCGGTCTTGGGATCGCCGAAGCGGGCACTGCGCGGCTCGGCAATGATGATATCCGGATCGATGCCGAGATGATTGATATCACGATTGTGCGGCGTGAGATAACGCGCGGTCGTGATCTTCACCGCCGAACCGTCGGGTAGCGGATAGATCGTCTGCACGACGCCTTTCCCGAAGGTCCGCGTGCCGATCAATGTGCCCACGCCCGAATCCTGAATCGCGCCCGAGGTAATCTCCGACGCCGACGCGGTGAACTGATTGACCAGCACCGCGAGCGGCACCGGCGCGATCGCTGTGTCGTTGGCTTCCAGTGTGGTGATGTTCGAGCCGCGCGATTCCACCGAAACGATCGGTCCCGACGAAATGAACTTCGAGCTCACGCCGACCGCGGCGTTGAGATAGCCGCCGCCGTTGTTGCGCAGGTCGAGGATATACGCGCGCGCGCCCTTCTTTTGCAGGCGATCCAGCGCGGCGGTGAGCTCTTCGGTCGTATCGCGGCCGAAGACCGTGAGTGCAACGTAGCCGATGTTATTCGGCAGCATTTTATCGAACACGCTGAGCTGATGGATCTTCGCGCGCGTGATCGTGATCGGTGAAAGTGATTTTCCGTCACGCTGCAGCGTGATCGAGACCTTGGTGCCCTCTTTACCGCGCAGATGCGCGCTCGCGCGGTCGATCGACCAGCCCTTGGTCGATTCGCCGTCGATGGCGGTGATCAGATCGTCTTGCTGCACCCCGAGCTTGTCGGCCGGGCCGTCGGGCACGACGTCGCTGACCGCAATGAATTTGCTCGTGTCATCCTCTTGAATCACGATGCCGGTTCCGCCGAAATCCGATCCGTCGAGCCCGGTATTGAGTTCGGCGTAATCTTTCGGATCAAGAAAAACCGTGTAGCGGTCGTGCACCGAGTTGAGCATGCCGGCAATCGCCGAGTAGGTGAGATCGGTCGCGGAGACTTTTTTGCCGGCTGCGCGCTCCCCGTCTTCGACGGTGAGTTCGATCGCGCGCACGTTGGCGTCATCGGCGCCCGCATGGAACGTCGGGATCTTTGTGTTGACGTGGTGCTTGCCCAGAACGTAGACCACACCGGCGCGAGCGCCGTCGAGCACTTGCTGATCATCGACTTTCTTATAGAATTCGCCGGTCAAGTCTTTATAGGTGGTCGTGATTTCGTTGGCTTGCGCGGGGCTGACCGTGGCCAGCGGCGTTGCGGCCGACGCGGCAATGTGCACGAGCAAACCGGCGGCGATGCCGCCCACGAGGGCAAGGGAGAGAAGGCGCTTCATGGTGACCGATCTATTGGAGAAGTTGTGCGAGTTGAGCCTTAGCGGCGGCGAGCTGCTTGTCGTTGGGACCGTCGAGCGGCACGTCGTCGCCTTGCGGAACGATAACGTCCGGGGTAATGCCTTTGTGTTGAATCTCGCGGCCGAGCGGGGTGAGATACCGCTGGGTGGTGATCTTCAACGCACCACCGTCGGGCATGTCGTAAATACTTTGGATGACGCCCTTCCCGAAGGTTTTCGTCCCGACGAGCTTGGCAAGGTGGTAATCCTGTAACGCACCGGCCGTAATCTCGGATGCGCTGGCGGTGTAACGGTTGACCAGGACGACGAGCGGTTGGCCGCCGATCGCGTCGCCCAGCGCCTCTTCGACCTGGCGATGGCCCTCGCGATCGATCGTCGAGACGATCGTCCCTTGCGGGATGAACAGGCTCGAGATCTTGATCGCGGCTTCAACCAGGCCGCCGCCGTTGAAGCGCAGGTCGAGAATGTAGCCCTTCGCGTTGTGGGCCTTGCCGTAGAGCAGCGCGTTCTTCACTTCGTCGGGCGACGTCGAGCCGAAGTCGGTGAGACGGATGTACTCATATCCGTCTTTCTCCATGTTCTTCACGACCGTCGGCACGTGAATGATGGCGCGGGTAATCGTCCAGTGCCGTTCGCCCGGCTTCTTGTACGGATGGGTGGTCAGCGCGACGTGCGAGCCGGCTTCGCCGCGGATCCAACGCTCGATCACGTCGATCGGGACGCCGTGCACGCTACGACCGTCGACCGTGTCGACGACTTCGCCCGGCTTCATGCCGGCGAGTGCGGCTGGTGCGCCGTCGATCGGCTGCAACACGACCTCGCCGTCCTTAAATTGCAAAATATAGACGCCGATGCCGCCGAAATCGCCGCCGTTGAGCGATTCTTGCAGACTTTGAATTTCTTTGGGCGTCAGGTAGACGGTGTAAGGATCGTCAACCGAATTCATCACGCCGCTGAGCGCCGCTTCGGTCAATCCGGTCGTTGCGCTCGCGCCTAGCTGCTTTCCATAGGTGCGCTGGGCATAGCTCACGACGCTCGCCATGCGCTGCGCGTCTTCACCCGGATCGCCGCTCGCGGTTTCGTCCGGCAGCGTCGGATGCGCGACGTGATTGCTCTGCAAATATTTGGTGAGCGCTTGCGTCTCGCCGTGGAACGGCGTTTGCGGATTGAACGGCTTGTAATATTGCGTTTGCAGATCGGTGAGCTCTTTCTCGAAAAGCTCGGCCGGTGGAACGTTCGCATCGCTTCCGTCGCGTGCAACGCCTGCATCGTTGACGCTCACGTTCACGACAGGGCGCACCGTAACGGCCTCGATGTTGCGCAGCCAAAGCGAAAGCGCGCCGACGAGGACGACGACGAGAACCACGAGAGCCGCCATCAGCGCCCTGAACTTACCGGTCATGGGATCGATCATACCCGCCTAGCTTAACGAAGGGTGGGGTACATTCCGTTTCTTTACGGCGAATGTAGGCGCGTCGCGGGGTCGACCGGCTTACCGTTGATGCGGATTTCGAAGTGGACGTGCGGGCCGGTGCACTCGCCGGTGCAGCCAACCGCTCCGATGGCTTGGCCCTGCTTGACTTGCTGTCCGGCGGAAACGTAGAACGCCGAAAGGTGCCCGTAGCCGGTCGAATAGCCGCCGCCGTCATCGATCAAAATGTAGTTGCCGTAACCGCCGTACCACTGTGCCATGATTACGGTCCCGCCCGCCGCGGCCGTGATGGTCGTGCCGGTTGGTGCAGCGATGTCGAGCCCTTGGTGAAATTCGGGCGAGCCGCCGAACGGATTTGAACGCCAGCCGAAGGGCGACGTGATCGTGCCGGAAAGCGGCCAGGCAAAGACGCCGTGTGGACCCGAGGGTACCTCGGTGCCGGCAATGCCTTGAGCCTTGCGCTGCGCTTCGAGTTCGCGCGCGCGCTCCTGAATCAACGCCTCGAGTTGCGCTTCCTCGGACGCCGAGAGATCTTCCATCTCGGCGACTTCGCTTGCCACGTGGCGCCGCTGGTTATCGGCCACCGCCACGAGATTGCGCCGTTCGTCGGCGAGCGTATCGAGTTGATTTTTGGTGCGCGCCTGATCCTGTTCTTCGCCGCCCAGCTCGAGTTGGGTGCGCTGCAGGTTGGCTTGCACGTCGGCAACGTGCTGTGCGGCCACGCGCCGTTCGCGCACCGCGCTCTGGTTGGCGTTGATGAGCAGCCGCAAGTCCTCCCAACGTTCGACGAACTCGGTGAAGGAATGCGCCGAGAGCAACACGCCGGTATAACTCAGATCGCCGTTTTCGTAGATGTCGACGAGCCGGCGGCGCAAGGCTTGATCGTGCATTTCCAGCGAGCGTTGCGCGGCGCGCAGTTGCACGGTATTCCAGTCGGCTTTGCGCTCGGTGGAATGTTCTTGGGCGGTGATGTCGTCGAGGTGGGCGCTGACCTGACCGATCGCTGTGTTGGTCTCGTTGAGTTGCTGCTGCAGGCCCTGCACCTTCACCGTTGCAGCGTTGAGTTGCGCGCGCTTGGCATGAAGCTTTGCTGCAATAGCTGCGGCCTTCTCACGCTGTGCCTCGATACGCTGTTGGAGCGTCGTGCTTTTTGCGCCGGCGGCCGCCGGAACGGCGGCGATCAGCAGAATGCAGAGCATCGTTCTGATGGGCGAGCTGGTCATTGGCGTCGCTTGTCCTTCACGTAGACGGAGCCGGCGATGGATTTGGCGTAGCGCTTCAGTTCGGCGGCGGCCTCGCCGACTTGCGCGTAGTTGCCGAGCTGACCACGATCGTTGCTCACGATCGCCATTGAGAGCGTCATGATCGGAAAGCGGTTGAGCGCGCCGCGGCGGTCGCGTGTTTCGATGTATCCGGCGCGCAGATCTTTGACCGAGTAGAGGTTGCGAATGTCGCGATCGAACTCGGCAATGACTTCCTTAGCGATCTCCTCGGCGCGATCGTTGGCGGTAACGACGATGAAGTCGTCACCGCCGATGTGCCCGACGAAATCGTTGGTCGTGCCGCGGCGGCGGACGGCGTCGACGGTGGCGCGCGCGAGCAATCGAATCGCTTCGTCGCCGTGCGTAAAGCCGTAGACGTCGTTGAACGCCTTGAAGTTGTCGAGGTCGAGGTAGATCACGGCAAACGGCTCGTTTGCGTCGATCCGGCGACGCAGTTCGGCTTCGATCGCCAGATTGCCGGGGAGACGCGTCAGCGGCGAGAGCGACGAGTCGACCTCGACGCGGCGGATCTTGGCGCGCACACGAGCGAGCAACTCCTGCGGACCAAAGGGCTTGGTGATGTAGTCGTCAGCGCCGGCTTCGAAGCCGCGTAATTTGTCCTCGGTCTCGCCCTTCGCGGTGAGAATGATGATCGGCACGTTGGCGATCGTCGGATTCTGGTGGTTACGAATCCGTTTTGCGACTTCATAACCGTCCATGTGCGGCATCATCAAATCCAGCAACACGATATCGGGCTGCAACTGCTCGATCGTTGAGAGTGCCTCGGGTCCGTCGGAGGCCGTCTCGACGGTGAATCCGGCTAACTCGAGATTGGTCGAGATAATCTTGCGCAGGTTGCGATCGTCGTCGACGACGAGCACGCGATGGCCGGCGCCTTGCGCGATTTCCTTCACGATGCGTCCCGAGCGCTCGGCGACGGGAGCGAGATTGTAAACGTGCTGCCACCGTGCGGTACGCTTTTGACGGAGACGGTCCCGCCGTGTGCTTGGACGATCTCGCGCGTGATCGTGAGGCCAAGGCCGCTGCCGCCGGTTGCGGCGGTCAAGTTGCGCTCGACGCGGTAAAACCGGTCGAAGATGTACGGAAGATGTTCCTCGCCGATGCCGATGCCGCTATCGCTCACGCGCACGGCGACCACCGTGCCCTCATCCAGTCCTTCGATCACGACACTCGCCGAATCGGGCGAGAACTTGAGCCCGTTGTCGACCAGATGTAACAGCGCGTCGCCGAGCAAGTCCGGATCGCCGCTGAGCGTTATCGCAGTCGAGCGCCGTTCGACGCGTTCGGCGGCGGTCGGGCCAAGGCGCTCGAAGGCACGATCGAGCAAGCGGTCCAGGGAGACGCTCGAGCGACTGGAGAGCAGGTGCCGCGCGGTGACGCGCCCGACCAGCAGCAGATCGTCGACGGCACGCGTGAGACGGTCGGCCTGTTCTTCGATCGTGGCGAGGAAGTCGTTGCGGTGATCGGCCAGCGCGTCGGGATTCGCGCGCATCGTCGTCGCATAGGCTTTGATGGTAGCAATCGGCGTTTTGAGCTCGTGCGAAACGGCCGCGACGATTTCTTCTTTGAGTTGTTCGATTGCGGCAAAGCGCAGTTCGCGACCAAATGAGAGCAGCCAGCCGTCATCGACGCTGAGCATGGTTGCGTGCAGCGTTCTCCGGCGTTCGTCCTGGCCGAAGAGCACGATCGGCTCGGGAACCACGGCCAAGCCGAGCGGCGGTTCGACGCGCGCGAAAAGCTCGTCGAAACATTTGCCGACCGCATCGGCGCGTGAGATAGCGGTGATCGCCGTGGCGCTTGCGCTCCAGGCAGCGACGACGCCGTCCGAACCTACATACGCGATCCCATCGGATATCCAGTCGGCGAGCGCATCGAAATCGACATCGACGCGAAGATGCATGAGTCGGCTACGTCCGCAGATGACGGCCGACTGAGATCCACGACGCGATGATGCCGATCGCGCCGCCGACACCGATCAGCTGCAGCACGAGCAGCGGTCCGTCGATCGGGGCGCTGTTCAACTGAACCCACGGCAGCGCGAGCAGCAGTTGCGGCCACAGCCAGAAGCGCGCGATAACCAGGATCGCGACCGCCAGCAGCGAGCCGATGACACCGTCGAGTAAACCTTCGCAGACGAACGGGGCACGGATATACAGATTCGTTGCGCCGACCAATTGCATGATCGAAATCTCGCGCCGGCGCGCGAAGACGGTCAAGCGGATCGTGTTCGAGATGATGACGCCCGCAACGACCAGGAACAAGCCGATC
>PMUE01000377.1 GCA_003167055.1 Vulcanimicrobiota bacterium
CGAAGAATTGAATGACTTCGTGGTCTACGTGGCCGTTCCCACGGAGACCGGGTGGACCCGTCAATGCTGCCGGCAAGCCGACGTGATCTTGCTCGCCGATGCGCAGGAGGACCGCGTTGCACTCAATATTGGCGGGATCGCGAATCTCACCGCGCTTCCGCGCGGGTGTTCCCCGCACGACGTGCTGGCCTTCGATTGTGGCCCCGGTGTGATGCTGATCGACGCGTTCGTACAGATGCGAAGCGGCGGCGAGCACCGCTTCGACGAGGATGGCAGGTTCGCGGCAGCCGGCACGCCGGATGAGACGGCACTTGGGGCGATGCTCCGCGATCCGTACTTTGCGCAGAGTCCGCCAAAGTCCACCGGTCGCGAGCAGTTCGGTGCGCAGTTCTTGCTCGCGCACCGTTACGTGCTCGAACGTCTGTCGCTCGAAGACGGATGCGCTACGCTGACCGAACTGACCGCGCGGACCGTCGCCGGCGCGGTCGCCGCGCTCGACATGAGCGGCGCTCGCATCTTATGCAGCGGCGGCGGCGCACAAAACCGGGCGTTGCTGCGCAGCATTGCCGCCTATCTTCCGCAAGCGCGGGTGGAACGCAGTGAAACCGTCGGTCTGCACGGGGATGCAAAAGAGGCGATTGCCTTCGCCGTGCTTGGGTATGAGACGCTACGCGAGCGCGCCGCAAACGTGCCGCGCGTGACCGGTGCATCGCACGCGGTGCCGTTGGGAGCAATCGCGCCGTTCGCGCTGCACCGATTGATGACGGAGGTTGAGAACGAATGCCGATCATCGTAGGTGTCGACGCGGGCGGTACGTCGATCGAGTGTGCGGTCGCACGCGACGGCGAGACAATCGTGCAGCACGGCGAGGCCGCCAACGCGAGAACGGCGGGCATACAAGGCGCCGCCGAGCGCATCGCCGTTACCGTTCGCAGCGCGCTGCGCGGCGAGATGTTCGATGCGCTGGTGGTCGGTGCCGCCGGTGCCGGCGATCGGGTCGTTGCAAGCGCGCTTGAAGCGGCCTTGCGCAATTATTTTCCAAACGGCGCGATCGCCGTGCGCGATGATGCGGAAATCGCGCTGCGCGCGGCGGTTCCGGATGGAGATGGCGTGGTGCTCATTGCCGGCACCGGATCGATCGCGTACGCACAGGTCGGCGGTAGGTCGTATCGCGCGGGCGGTTACGGCTATCTGCTCGGAGATGAAGGCTCGGGATTTTCGATCGGGCGCGCGGCACTGACCGCGATGTTGCGCTGGTACGACGGCCGCGCGCCGTACGCCGAACTCTTCGACGCGATTCAGGCGCGATTGCAAGTTGGCGACGCCCAGACGCTGCTCGGACGCGTGTACGGCGACGGCGAACCGGTGCCGGTCGTTGCCTCGGTCGCGCCGCTCGTGCTCGATCGGGCGAGTGCCGGTGAGCGGTTGGCGGCGAAGATCGTACAAACGGCGGCGCACGAACTGGTCGATCTCCTCAAATCGTTGACCCAACGCGCGGACGCAGGCGCGCGTGAGCTGCCGCTGGCCTTCGCCGGCGGCCTCTTTGCCGAGAATTCGCTGCTAACGTATCTTGTCGAAACGCGCCTCCTTGCCGATCTGCCGCTGTTGCAGCCGATCAAATCCGCACCGGCGCCGGTATACGGCGCACTTGAACTCGCGCGGAGACTCACAATATGAGCGGACTTCCGCCGACCGAAGGGCGTCAGGCGGAGAGTGCCGGCCTCGATTTGCTCGAAACGCAAGAACTCGTTGACCTCTTGGTGCGCGATCAGGCGCAAGCTGCTGCGGCGGTACGGACGCAAACCTCAACGCTTGCACGCGCGGTTGAGGGCGTCGTGACGCGCCTTCGCGCGGGTGGGCGCCTCCACTACGTCGGCTCCGGAACGAGCGGGCGTTTAGCGGTGCTCGATGCGTCGGAGATGCCGCCAACCTTCGGCACACCGCCGGATCTGGTTTGCGCGCACATCGCCGGCGGAGACTCCGCACTTCGCACCGCCATCGAAGGCGCCGAAGACGATGCGCGCGCCGGTGAAGCGGCGATGAGCGGACACGTCGCGGCCGGCGATGCCGTGGTCGGCATTTCCGCCAGCGGCGGCGCGCGATACGTCGTGGCTGCACTCGAGCACGCGCGAGCGATCGGCGCGCTCACCGTAGCGATCACTAGCAGCGACGCGTCGGCGTTGGTCGCGGCGGCCGAGCTCGCGATCGTGCTGCCGACCGGCGCCGAAGCGCTGAGCGGATCGACTCGTCTCAAGGCGGGAACGGCGCAAAAAATCACGCTCAACACCCTCTCGACGGCGATCATGGTGCGTTTGGGCAAGGTGCACGACAATCTCATGATCGACGTCGTCGCAACCAACGAAAAGTTGCGCGGCCGCGCCGAACGGCTCGTCCGTGATCTCACCGGCGCAGGCGATGCTCGCGTGCGTGCCGCGCTCGATGCCGCCGAGGGCAGCGTGAAGGTCGCGGTCGTGATGATCGCGCGCGGCATGGACGCAGCGCAGGCGCGCACGTTGCTGCAATCGGAGTCGCTGCGATCCTTGCTCTAAAAGCGCTCGGGCTGCTGGCAGCCATCGTCTTCGTGCCGATGGACGATCGTTCGGTGACGCTGCACTTACCGATCATGCTCGGCGAGATTGCGGGGCGACCGGTGGTTGCGCCGCCGCGCACGCTGCTGGGCAACGATCTCGAGCCGGGCGATCCCGACGGCATCATCGCATGGCTCAACGCGAGCGCGCCGCGTGCGCAAGCCTACGTGCTTTCGAGCGACATGCTCGCCTACGGCGGCTTGGTGCCGTCGCGTGTTCCGGGGCCGACGGCTGCCGACGCGTACGCGCGGTTAGGCGAGATCGACGCGCTCAAAAAGCGCTACGGTGCTGCATGGATCGGTGTTTTCGGCACGATCATGCGCCTTGCGCCGACCGGCGTTCCGGCCGGCACGCCCTACTTTGCCGCGTATCCGGCGTGGTCGTATTTGCAGCAGTATGCAAATCTGCACGATCCGCCTGAGCCGTCGGAGGAAGCTGACGCTGCGCGCTTGCGCGAGTCGATCGGCGAGCCGGTGCTCACCGCCTACCTGCAAACGCGCGCGCGCAACTACGGCGTCGACCGGTTGCTGATCGATCGCACGCGCTCGGGGTCCATCGATCGACTCGTGCTCGGCCAGGACGACGCGAAGCCCTTCGGACTGCACGTTCCCGAAGTGCAGGCACTGCAACAGTACTTAGCGGCGAGCGATCTCGGGACGCGCGCGTCGATCGAACCAGGTGCCGACGAGCTCGGGATGGCGCTGGTCGCGCATGCGCTCGCGCGTGATGCGCGCTGGTCGCCGCGCGTTGGTGTGCACTATTCAACGCCGGCGGGAGCGGCGTATCAAGATCCGCTCGAATTCGCGCCGATCGGCGTGACGATCGACCAGCTCGTAGCGCTCTGTGGCGCGGTGCGCGACGATGCGTCGCCCGACATCGAGCTCTACGTCCACGTTCCGGCGAGCGGTCCCGCGCTCGACGATGCATTCTTGGGCGCGATACGCGCCGATCTCGATGCGGGGCGTTCGGTCGCCGTGGTCGATCTTTCGTTCGAGGGCAGCTACGACGAGCAGAAGGCATTTGCCGGCGCCCTGTTGAGCTCGGGTCTCGCGAGCCGGCTCGACGCGTACGCGTCGTGGAATACCGACGCGAATACCAGTGGAACCGCGCTCGCCGAGACGATTGCCGCCGGTGCCGGGCGACGCATGCATTCCTATGACGCGCTGGCACACCGGACGTTCACCTTTCTGCGGTTTATCGATGACGTCGACTTTCACGACGACGTCCGGCCCGCGCTCAACGACTGGCTAGCAGCGCAAGGCGTGACCGATCACACCTTGCTGGCACCTGCCGTGGCCACGGCAACTGCGCAGCGAAATCGCGCACTGCTCTGGTACGAAGCGCAAGCGACGCTGGCGCAGTTATACCCGCAACTGCACGTCGCGGCAATGTCGATTACGATGCCGTGGGATCGTACCTTCGAAACGGATATCGACGTGCGCCTCGCGCCGAATCCATAGCTAGCCGGGCTGGCAGAGCTCGATGAGCACGCCGCCGGTCGATTTCGGATGGAGAAAAGCGATGCGGTTGCCGTGCGCACCTTGGCGCGGGCGTTCGTCGATTAAGCGTACGCCCTTGGCTTTAAAGTCGGCGAGCGCCGTTTCGATATCGTTGACACGATAGGCCGTATGATGC
>PMUE01000231.1 GCA_003167055.1 Vulcanimicrobiota bacterium
GCTCGGGAAGGACGGGCTTGCGCGCAGATCCTGGATAGGGCCGTCGATGTAGAGCGCGTTACCGGAGCGCGCCCCAAAGAAGTCGTTGGCCTGATACGTCGCAATGCGGTAATCCGTTTGGAACGGGCGCGAATCGCCGCACGGATCGGCACCGGGGCTGCCGTTCTTGCCGCCCGGAAGATCGTAGGCTTTTCCGAAGACGTCGGCTTGCGCTCCGGGTCGCTTCCAAATAGCAGCAGCGCCGTCGATCGTTACGGCTTGGCAATTGCCTGCCGCCGTCGCGACGCCGCCGTTACCAAAGAAGTACTTCGCGGCGTTGGAATCGGCATTGCTCTCGCCGCTCGCGGCGGACAAGAGCACTTGCACGCTCGGCAGCGAGCCGGTCGATTTCCACGTCAGCCCGCCGTCGCTGCTTTTATAGTCGAGGATGGTTCGATACGCCGCCCCGAGACCCGATCCGAGTCCGTCAGCCAGACCCGCCGCATTATCGCTGGTGATGAAAGCGTCGCTTAGCGCCTGCGCTTGCTGCTGCGCAAACGGCAACAGCAGCGGCTGTTCGTCGGTACCGCTGGATATCGCGAAGGTGACGCGATGGTTTGCAGCCAGCGCCGCGCGCCCCGGCGCCGTGCTCATCAGCTGACTGAACGGCGCGAGTCCCTCCAACACGTAGATCGTGGGATCGAGCGCGAAGGCGGCGATCGACGTGGCCGCCAGCGCGGCGACGAGTCCCAAAACAAAAAGTCGCGTCCGTCTATGCATCACCTTACTGTAGCCCGTCAACGAACCCGGCGACATAAAGAGCGTTTTAAAAATATTAAATTGCGGACGCTCGTGTGCTAAAAACGTCCGCGATTGCGCATCCGGTGCTGAAAAGGTAGGCGCAGCCGGCGACCACGACGACGGAACCCAGCCCGAGGCGGTCTGCCGAGATGCCCGCGATGATCGGCGTGACCGATGCGACTCACCTGACGGCGACGGTGACGATTGCCATCGCCGTCGTTGCACTCGCGGTGGTGCTGCGTGCACGAGCGAACGCGGTTGCCGCCGCCGGCGTTGCGGTGAGACCCAGGCCGACGACGAATGCGCTCGGGATGACTGCAAGCGGCGCAACGAACGCGGCCGCGCAGCCCGCCGCGCCCGCAATTCCCACCAAGACCAGCGCCAAGCGCCCAATCGGCCGATTGAGAATGCGTCCGATGCCGATCGTGCCGATCACGCTTGCGACGCCGTAGACCGCCCACAGCAGTTGGATCGTCGTTTCCGCACCGTGAGGGCCGAGCCGCGCGTCGATCGACGCAACAATGAACGTCGCATATGCGATGTAAGCAAATCCAAAGCCAACATCAACCAGACAGAGAAAGAAAAAGTTGCGCAGTTGCAGCCGCTGGTTTTGCGCAACCGGCTTTGATATGGCGCCGGCTCGTTCGCGATGGAACGAAATGCCGTAGCCGATGCCGGCCACCGCCATCAACACACCGGTAGCGAGTGAGGCGACCCGCCAATGTTCCGTTCCGTGCACGAGCCAACTCGCCGCGATCGCCGACAGGAGTAACCCGATGCCGATGCCGCCCCACATGACCGCGCTGACGCCGCCGCGACGGCTCGCGTCGACGGCTTCGAGCGTTTCGACCGCCGCGCAGACGAGTGAAACGCCGCTCGTGAAGCCGAAGACCGTTCGCGCCAGGCTGAACACGAGCGTGTCGGCGGCAAAGGCCGAGATCACGAGCGCCGCCGCGCCGACGATGCTACTCACGAGCACGCGAGCGCGTACCCGGCCGATCAACAGCGGCGCAATCAGTGCGCCCGCCATATACCCGCCTAAGCTGATGGCATTGATGGTCCCGTACAGTGTATAGTTGCCGTGCAACGTCTCGCGGATCGCCGGCAACGCCAACCCGTACCCCAAACGCTCGACACCGATTTGTAAGGCGAACACCGCGCTCGACCACAGCGCGAGTGCGACGGGCAATCGTTGACCCGCACGGCCGGCGGTAAGCATTGCCACGAGCCTAGCACGAGCTACGACGATTTGGCAGCGACGAAAGGCGAGAAGTCACGGGTCGGCAGGCTCACTCGTTGAAAGCGGGTCGCTCAGCGGAGGTATCCACTCGTGGCCTTCTTTCACGTCGCCTTGGTCTCGTTGGCGGCTACGGTCACAGTGTTGACCGCCGCGGTTGCGCCCGCGCAGCCGGTCATCAGTACGGTCGACGTCACGCGTTTTTATGCCCTTTACGCGTCGACGGGCGGACATCCGACGGCAGAAGAGCTGCAGCGCGACTATATTGACGTCGGCTCCGGCGGCCTGCATCGTTTGGCAACGGAGCGGCGCGTCACCGGCGCTTCGATCGCAGCAAACCTTGCAAAGCATCCGGAAGAGTATATGAATGCCAAGCGCTGCATGGTGGTGCTACCGAATGTTCGTATGCGTTTGCTCACGGTATTTCAGACCTACGTGACGCTCTATCCGCAAGCGCAGTTCCCGCCGATAACGATCGCGGTCAGCCGAGGGAAGCCGGCGGGCATCGCCGACGAGTCCGGCGTCATCATCGGCTTGGAGGCGCTTTGCGGGGTCCAATGGATGAACCCCAACATGGAAGAGCGCTTCGTACACATCATTACGCACGAGTACACGCACGTCCAACAAGCCCTAGCTAATCCAACGTTCTACAACGAAGCGAATCCGACGCTACTCGATCGTTCGCTGGCCGAGGGAGCGGCCGAATTCATGGCTGAGCTGGCTTCCGGCGAGTCAGGTGAGCTCGCTTACGGGGACTTTGCGTCACGTACGCGCGGCCACGAACTCGCGATCGACAAGGCGTTCGTTGCCGACGAAAATTCCACCGATCTCTCGAACTGGATCGACAACAGCACCGTCACGACGTGCGGGGACCTTGGCTATTGGGTTGGCTACCGTATCGTCAAGTCGTACTACGAGCACGCGGCCAACAAGCGACAAGCTGTTAGCGATATCATTCAAATGAACGATCCCAAAGCGTTTCTGGCGGCAAGTGGCTGGTATCCCGGGATTGACATCGCTATTGTCCGGATTGAATAGCAGCGGATCACGCCGCTACATCAAAGGAAAGATTCGGGTCGGCTGAGAGCGTGAGCGGATCGACCTGCGCGATCGCGCGCTGACGATAGGCCGCGGCGGCGATCATGGCCGCGTTATCCGTGCAGTATTTCGGTGGCGGAATGAATGCGGGGGCGCCGTGGCGTTGGCTCCAGGCGTGCACGCGCGCCTGCAATTCCGAGTTGGCGGCGACGCCGCCCGAAACGACCAGCGCACGATAGTCGCCGTTCGCAAACGCGCTATCGACGCGCGCCATCACCACGTCGACGACGGCGGCTTGAAACGACGCCGCCACGTCGGCCGGCTTCGCGACCTTGCCCGCGTCGGATTCGAGGAAGTAACGCCCCGACG
>PMUE01000139.1 GCA_003167055.1 Vulcanimicrobiota bacterium
TCCCTCGACTACGATGGGTAACGCTTCGCTTTACCGTTCTACGCTCGGGATGACAAGAGGCGAGCTACTTCTTTCTAATTCGCAGGATGAGATCGCGGGCGAAGCGCAGCGCGTCGTCTTTGGTGCGATCGTAGAGTTGCGCGGCTTGCGCTTTGCTCATGTACGAGCCGTGTTCTAAGAAGAATGTCACGCCCTCGCCGACGACGATCGTGCCGGCGTAGGCGATCGCGCCTTTGATTGCGATGCCCGCGACCGGCACGAAGCCGGCCAGTTCGCGCGCCAGTGTGCGCCAGCCGAAGCCGCCGCCGATAACCGGCAGCAGTTTCCACATCCGCTGCACGTCGGGGTCCTTGCCGTAGGTCGCCTCGATGTGCAGCAGCAGCATCATCTGCAAGCCGGTGATCGCGACCATGTCGCCTGCCGATGCAAACGCGCCGAGCACCACGCCGACGACCGGAATGTGATCGAACAGCGCGCTCGCTAGCGCCACTTTGAGCGAATTGTTGGCGGCGTCGCGCGTCAACTTTGCGGCGACGGTTTCGCGCAGCGGCGGCAAGCGCCGTCCGACCGCGATCTCGACGCCTTTGGACGCTTCGACGATGTGGGTGAAGACGCGGCCTTTGAGCGCTTCTTTGGTGATGGCATTGACCACGTAGTCGCCGACGGTTCCGGGCGCAGGCATCGTCGCCGGCCCGCTCACGACGTCTTGCGCATCGATGGTCAGCGCGAGGATCGGCACGCGCAGCGTCTTGAGCGGTTCGAGATTTGCGCCCTCGCGGTCGCCCGGATGACCGAGAAAGATCACGACGCGCACTTCGGTGGGCGATGTGATCAACGGTGCATTCGGGGGAATCGTCTCGAGACAGGCGGCGGCGTCAAGCGGTATCGAGTCGTCGGCATGGCCCGAGAGCAGCATCGCGCGCATCTGCGCGATCAGCCCGGAATCACCGCACAGCAAGAAACGGAACGGTTTGCGGACGTTCGCATTGACGGCTTTGACGTCAATGCCTTGTCGAACTAACCGGTAGAGATCGCGCGCGCCAAGTGCTGATGCCATAATGTTACGTGGTTGCCATTTCCTTTGTGGGATCGTCGGTGTAATCGAGATATACGAGACCGGTGAAGATCTCGAGCGCCCACGCGTGCATACCGTGCTCGTCGGCCAAATCGACCGGCGATTTCTTTTCGCTCGTCATCTGATCGACGATGTCGTCGGGCAGTGACTTGATGTCGGCGGCCACGATCGTCGCGACCACGACGTCGCCCGGCGTAATGCCGTCGTGCAGCATGACTTCGTAAGGAACGCCGTTCATAGCGAAGCGCTGTTGCAGTGCGTATTGCAGGGTAGCATAGCGTTCCGGCGAGGTACCGACGCCGAGCAGGGTGATGCGCGCCGAGAGTTGCCGCGTGCGCGCCATGTTGTACAGCTGCGCGGCCTGCGAGGCTTGCGTGGCCGCGGTGTCGAGCTCAGTCATCGATTTTTGCATCATCGGCTCGAGCGTGTTGTACTCGGACTGGCTGATGTCGCCGCGGTAGCTCATCGGTGCGCGGTTGAGTTCGCGGAAGAACGCATCGAGATCGCCCAGCGACTGGTCGAGCGTTGTGATCGATACCCGCGCGGCGTCGACGCTGCGGATCATATCGCTGTCGGCTCGGCGCAGTTCGTTAAAGATGCTCGGATACGACGGCAGAATCGCGATTTGATCGGTCGGAATCGGCGTCGAGTTGAGCGTCTGCTGCATCTCGTCGAGGATACTATTACTCTCTTTGAGCAGCCCCGATTCCTTATTGCGCTCAAGTGAGCCGACGCCGTTGATCGCGGTGCCGGCATCCTGCATCGCGCTGTTGAGCGAACGGCCCATCGTCATCACGTTCTTGAAGATCGATTCGAGCTTCGAGCCGTGTTGGATGTTCACGTTGGCAAAGTTCGGCACTTCATATTGCAGCGCTTCGGCACGTGTTTGCAGCTGCTTGAGCTGATCGCGGCCTTGATCGTGACGCGCCGCGATCGCGCTGTTGGCTGCGGCTTGCGAGGTTTGCACGTCGGCGAACGCCATGCGCAGGCCACCGAGATTCGGCTGGGTCAGCGTTACCCGTTTGGCCTGCACTTCGCGCAGATCCGCCATCTTCTGTTCGGCTAGCGCTTTGGTCTCCGGCGAGCCGATTTGCGCCGCTTCCGCGAGTGTCTGCTGGCTCTTGCTCGGGAAGCCGAGCGCGATCTGATCTTGGCCCAAGCCGAGCAGCGCTTCCGCATTGGTCGGATTGGCCTTGAGAATGCTTTGGAACTTCAGCGACGAGAACGAATAGCGCGCGCGTTCGCGATCGCTCGCCGCTTGCACCACCAGTTGGTCTTGCGTCACAAGCTTGGGATCGAGCTCCGGATAGCCTTCTAAGTGATTGACGCGCGCGCCGGGATCGGGGTGATCCTCGAGATACTTATCGACCATATTGCTATGCTCGTTGCCGAGAATGGTGAGATGCTCGAGCATCGTCTTCATGTTGTCGGGATCGTAGCCCGCGCGCGACATCAACTGGAGTCCGGTGCGGTCGGCCTGCAATTCGTCGGCGCGCTCGATCTTCATGAAGACGCCGGCTTCCATCAGGTTGCCGAATTCGTAGATGATCGGATTGAACATCGAAGCGATGCCGAAGAGCAGGTTCAAGGCGGTGAGCTTCGACTGAGAGGTGAGCACGTGGCGCCGCTCGATGTGGCCGGTTTCGTGGCCGATCACGCCCGCAAACTCGTCGTCGGACTGCACGAAATCGATGAGGCCTTCGTCGATGTACACGTAACCGCCGAGCGTCGCGAACGAGTTGACCTCGGAATCCTTGATGACCTTGATGTTGTAGGGGACGTCTTTGCGATCGACTTGCTTCCAAATATTGCCGGCGATCTTTTGCACGTAGGCGTTGAGCAGCGGATCGGTTTCGATCACGCTGGTGTCGACAATCTGTTCGTCCTCTTGGCGACCCATTTCAACTTCGGTTTGCGTCGAAGTCGCGCTCACAGGTGCCGGGCATATGGCACCAGCAAGGAGCAGCATGGTCAGAAAGGCAGCGATGCGACGGAGCATAGATGTGACGTCCTTTACCGGTAAAGCTCTTTTAATGTTACGGCGGGCCCGATTTCCGTACAACGGGCGACCGGAACAGCCCGTTACTTGTGTGTAGTTGTGTGTATAACCGGAAGAACTTGCGAGTCCCTGTGGATGCCGGGAGGGCCGTTCGCCGCAGGCGTCTCAAACCGAGGCCAATGTCGTTGATTCGCGGGCGGGGCCTGAGGCTCGAAGTGCATCTAGCCGGTTGGGAGTTCGACGCGGCCGTGGCTGAATTGACTGCTCGTCTTAGCGAGCGGAGCGACTTCTATCGCGGTACCGCGGCGACGCTCGTGGTCGGCGAGACCCCCCTCTCGCCCGAGCAGCTCGAGACGCTGTCCGCCGTCTTAGCCTCGGCCGGCATCGAATTGGGTCCGGTCGAGCAGGCACCCGGCGGCGAAGAACTGGCCCGCCGGCGGGCGATGCGCCCCAAACGCGAGTTGCGGCTTTCCGACGCGGCGCGCTCCCTGGTTGCCGATTTTGCGGGAGCGCGCGCCGATATCGCCGAGCGCCGCAAACGCGGCGAGACCACCGTGCGCCGCGCTAACGTTGCTGCAGCCGCCACGTCCGAAACATTGCCACTGGAAGTCGCGCCGCCCCCCGGCACACTGTATCACGTCGGTACGCTGCGCGGCGGACAAGCGTTGCATCACGCCGGCAACATCGTGGTGATCGGCGACGTGAACCCTGGGACTGAGTTGGTTGCAACCGGTGACATTGTGGTCTTCGGACGCTTGCTCGGCGTTGCACATGCCGGCGCACAAGGCGACAATGAAGCGAAAGTATACGCGCTTGATATGCAAGCTACGCAGTTGCGCATCGCAACGGTGATTGCGGTTGACGAGGATCACGCGCACAGCGCGTCGGAACCGGAAGTAGCGTTCGTGCGTGACGGGCGAATCACGATCGCCCCATTTTCCAAGGCAGCGGAGGTAGCCGGATAACATGGCAGGACGTCGCATTGTCGTCACGTCGGGCAAAGGCGGTGTGGGCAAAACCACCACGACCGCGAATCTCGGTGCCGCGCTGGCAAAGCGTGGGTTGCGCGTCATCCTCGTCGACGCCGATATCGGACTGCGCAACCTCGATCTCGTGCTCGGGCTCGAAAAGCGCATCGTCTTCGATTTGGTTGAAGTCGCCGAAGGCCGCTGCCAGTTGCGGCAAGCGCTGATCAAAGACAAGCGCTTCGAATCGCTCTCGATTCTCCCGGCCGCCCAGACGCGCGACAAGGATGCGATCACCGAATCGCAATTCGAAGCCATCATCGCCCAGACCGCGGAGAACGCCGACTACGTGCTGATCGATTGCCCGGCGGGTATCGAGGGCGGCTTTCGCAACGCGGTGGCCGGCGCAAAAGAGGCGATCATCGTGACGACGCCGGAGGTGAGCGCGATTCGCGATGCCGACCGGGTCGTCGGCAAGCTCAACGATCGCGGCCTGCCGATGCGTTTGATCATCAATCGCATCCGGCCCGAGATGGTGCG
>PMUE01000339.1 GCA_003167055.1 Vulcanimicrobiota bacterium
ATCGCTTGGCCTACGAGATCGATCAATTCCTCACCGACAACTCGATCTTCGTCGGTGACGGCGGCGACGTGGTCACGTTCGCCGGCAACGTCGTTCGCCCGAAAGGGCCGGGACTGTGGATGGATCCCGGCCCGCTCGGCACGCTCGGCGTCGGCACCGGGTTCGCGATGGCCGCCAAACTCGCCAACCCGACGAAAGAAGTCGTGGCGCTGTTCGGTGACGGCTCGTTCGCGATGACCGGCTTCGACATGCAGACCGCGGTGCGTTTCGGTTTGCCGTACATCGCGATCGTCGGCAACAACAGCTATATGAATCAGATTCGCTGCGGTCAGATCCAAAAATACGGCAAAGAGCGCGGTGATGTCGGTAACTACCTCGGAGACGTCGACTTCGAGAAGTTCGCCGACATGCTGGGCTTTTACGGCGAAGCCGTCCGCGAGCCGGAGCAGATTCGCCCAGCGCTGGAGCGCGCACGTGAAGCCGGGACGTGCGCGATTATCAACGTATGGCTCGATCCCGATGCCTACGCGCCCGGTACCGAAAACCAAACGATGTACAAATGATAGCGCAAGAAACAAAGAAGGCACTCAATGGCGTCCGTATATTGGACATGACGCATGTCCAATCCGGACCGTCGTGCACCCAAATTCTCGCCTGGCTTGGCGCCGACGTGATCAAAGTCGAGCTGCCCGGACGCGGCGATATCACTCGTCAGCAACTGCGCGACGTGCCCGACGCGGACAGCTTGTATTTTGCGATGCTCAACGGTAACAAGCGATCGTTGACGCTCAATACAAAAACGCCGCAAGGCAAGGAGATCTTCACCAAGCTCATCCGTGAGTGCGATGTGCTGGTTGAGAACTTTGGTCCCGGCGTGCTCGACCGCCAGGGTTTTCCGTGGGAGAAAATTCACGAACTGAATCCGCAGATGATCTACGCCTCGATCAAAGGTTTTGGACCAGGTCAGTACGCCGATGCCAAAGCCTACGAACCCGTCGCGCAGGCAATGGGCGGATCGATGAGCACCACTGGAATGGAAGATGGGCCGCCGCTCGTGACCGGGGCGCAGATCGGCGACTCGGGGACCGGCATTCATTCGGTTGCGGCGATCCTTGCCGCACTCTATCAGCGTGACGTGCATACCGGCGAAGGACAGCGCGTCGTTTGTACGATGCAGGATTCCGTGCTCAACCTTTGCCGCGTGAAGATGCGCGATCAGCAACGTTTGGAGCGCGGCCCGCTGCGCGAGTATCCGAACCAAACCTTCAACGGCGTCGTGCCGCGCTCGGGCAACGCATCGGGCGGCGGTCATCCGGGTTCGGCGCTGCGCTGCGCGCCCGGCGGTCCGAACGACTACGTCTATCTCATCATCCAGCCGCAGGTCTGGGAGCCGCTCTGCAAAGAGATGGGGCGCCCGGAGTTGATCACCGATCCGAAGTATGCAACGCCGGAAGCACGCGTTCCGATTCTCGACGAGGTGTTCGGCATCATCGAAACGTGGACGCAAAAGTACGGCAAGTACGAGGTGCTGGAACGCTGCAACGCACTCGACATTCCGTGTGGACCGGTCCTCGCGATGAAGGAGCTGCTCGAAGACGAATCGTTGCGGGCGCGCGGGATGATCGCCGAAGTCAAACATCCGCAGCGCGGAACCTACTTCACCGTCGGCTGTCCGCTGGTGCTTTCCGATTCGCCCGTCGACTACCGCCGGGCCCCGCTGCTGGGCGAGCACAACGAAGAACTTTTGAAAGAACTCATGGGCTATGATGCTGCGCAGGTCGAGAGCCTGCGCGCGGAAGGGGTTATCTGATCATGGCAATTGCCGCAACACCGCGCCCGTCGATTCGTATTCCGCAGACCAAGTTACTGATCGACGGCAAATGGGTCGACGCCCGCTCGGGCAAGACGTTTGAGACACGCAATCCGGCAACCGAAGAGATCATCGCGCATGTCGCCTCCGCCGACGCTGAAGATACGGCGCTGGCGGTGAAGGCGGCGCGCGCGGCGCTCGAGCACGGCCCGTGGGGCACGATGCGGGCGGCCGAACGCGCCCGTATCATGAATCGTTTTGCCGAACTGATTCGTGCCCGCCAAGACGACGTCGTAATGCTCGAATCGCTCGACGGCGGCAAACCGATTAGTTCGGTTCGGCGTCAAGACTTTCCGGCGATGCTCGACTGCATCGAGTACTACGCGGGCTGGCCCGATAAGATCACCGTCTACGTCGTCCCGGTGCGGCCCGACGCACTGACCTACATCGCGCGTGTTCCGGTTGGCGTTGTCGGCGCCATCGTACCGTGGAACTTCCCGCTGATGAATTCGATGTGGAAGATCGCGCCGGCACTCGCGTGCGGGTGCACGATCGTAATGAAGCCCGCGACCGAGACGCCGCTGACGGCGTTGCTGCTCGGCGAGCTGGCGCTCGAGGCCGGCGTGCCGCCAGGCGTCCTCAATATCGTACCGGGTCCAGGATCGACGGCCGGCATGTCGATCGTGAAAAATCCTGACGTCGACAAGATTTCGTTTACCGGCTCGCCCGCCGTCGGCAAATTGATCATGGAAAACGCGGCGCCGTTCGTGACGCGGTTGACACTCGAGCTCGGCGGCAAATCGCCCAACCTCATCTTTGAGGATGCTGATATCGACGCGGCGGTCAAAGGTTCGTCGGCCGGTATTTTCTTCAACAGTGGTCAAGTCTGCTCGGCCGGCTCGCGCATCCTCGTGCAGGAGAGTGTCTACGACGAGTTTTGCGAACGGATGGTTGAGCGCTCGAAGGGCCTCAAGATCGGCGATCCGCTCGACGAGAAGACCTACATGGGCCCGGTGATCTCGAAAAAGCAGATGAACACGATCATGGACTACATCGAAGCCGGCAAGAGCGAAGGCGCGACCCTGAAATCGGGCGGGGACCGCGTAGGTACAAAGGGCTACTTCCTCGAGCCGACCGTCTTCACCGATGTTGACAATTCGATGAAGATCGCGCGCGAAGAGATCTTCGGCCCGGTAGCGGCCGTCATCCGTTTCAAGGATGAGGACGATGCGGTGCGTATTGCTAATGACTCAGATTTCAGCCTCGCCGCTGGGGTCTGGACGAAGGACGTTGTGCGCGCGCACGTCATGGCGCAACGGCTTCGCGCCGGCACCGTGTGGGTGAACACCTACGGGCAGAGCGATACGCGTCTGCCATGGGGCGGTTTGGGAGGCGACTCGGGTATGGGTCGCGACCTTGGAGAGACCGCTCTGGATAACTACACCGATAAAAAGACGATCTGGATCAGTCTTCGTCGCTAAAATCATTCGGAACTGTTGCTTCTCGGCTCATACGTGAGAAAGGTGCATGAATGGCCGCTCAAACTGCCGCGGCGGTGCCGCCACCAAACGTATTGCGTAACCCCTGGGTCCAACTCGTCACCGGCATCGTCTGCATGGCGATGATTGCCAACCTGCAGTATGGCTGGACGGTCTTCGTCGATCCGATCAGTGTGTCGATGGGATGGACGAAGGCCGCGATCCAAGTTTCGTTCACGTTGTTCGTGCTGGTCGAAACATGGCTCGTTCCGTTCGAGGCGGCGCTCGTTGACCGGTATGGTCCGCGTCTCATGGTAATTATCGGCGGCGTGTTCGCCGCGCTTGGCTGGACCGTCAATTCTTTTGCGACCTCGCTCGAGATGCTCTATGCCGGCGGCATTCTCGCCGGTATCGGTGCCGGTATTGTGTATGGCACCTGCGTCGGCAACGCACTGAAGTGGTTTGCCGGAAAGCGGGGGCTCGCGGCAGGGTTGACGGCGGGGGGATTCGGCGCGGGCGCGGCCCTGACGATTATTCCTCTCTCGAACATGGTTAAGACGAGCGGCTGGGAACAAACGTTCCTGGTCTTCGGCTTGCTTCAAGGCGCAGTTGTCATCATCGCGGCGTTGTTTCTGGTGACGCCGCCGGCCACGACCGTCAAGGAAGCGAAACCGATAAAAGTGCTGCAGGGCAATCGCGAATACACGCCGGGTGAGACGTTACGTTCACCGATTTTCTGGGTGATGTACGTGATGTTCACGCTGGTCGCGGCCGGTGGACTCATGGCAGTCGCGCAGCTAGGACCGATCGCCACCGACTTTGGCATCGCCAAGGCGCCGGTAACCATCCTCGGCATCACCGGCGCAACGCTCACCTACACACTCGCCCTCAACAACCTGGTCAACGGCTTCACACGTCCCTTCCTCGGATGGGTCTCCGACAACATCGGGCGCGAGCTCACGTTGTTCATCGCCTTCCTGTTGGAAGGCATTGGCATCTTCGCGCTGATGCAGTACGGCCATTCGCCGGTCGCGTTCGTGCTGCTCTCCGGCGTCGTATTCTTTGCCTGGGGCGAGATCTTCAGCATCTTCCCGGCAACGACGCGCGATCAGTTCGGGCAGAAGTACGCGACGACCAACTACGGCATGCTCTATACGGCGAAGGGCACGGGAGCGCTGATCGTTCCGCTGGCCAGCGTACTCACGGCAATGACGGGCAGTTGGACGCTGGCGCTGACGGTTGCGGCCGTCTTCAACATCGTGGCGGCACTGCTTTCAATTGGCGTCCTACGCCCGTTGCGGCTCGCGGAGGATCGAAAGCCGCCGACAGCAGTCAGCTAGTCGAGAACCTCAACCGAGCCCGAGTGGAGATCGTAAAGCATAGCGGCGACGCGCAACTTTCCGCGCGTCGCCGCGACGCGTAGAAGCGGCGATCGTCGCAACATCGTCCGGTGCGCCGCGCGCGTATTGCACGCGACCGCCGCCGGCCACCATTCGCTGCCGTCCGCGCGCGTATCGGCGGCGATCGGAGCGATCGCTGCGGCCAGCACTTGAATATGGCCCGGGAAGGCGGTGC
>PMUE01000098.1 GCA_003167055.1 Vulcanimicrobiota bacterium
TTCAAGTTAAATCTAATCCTTAACTGACATGGCCCAGGGGATTCCGAGCCACTAACGTCCCGTGTAAGTTCGCTAGTTATTATTTATAATAGGGTCGATTCAGTGGCGGAGGTCCACCTGCTGTCGCAGCGCACGTAACGCTAACAATCGACGGGCCTGCGTGCGACAAAAGACGCTTTAACGACGAAAGCCGTTATCCACGGTACTCGCGCCATTGCGTGATAAGGCTCTGCTCGTAACGTACAAGAGCGCAACCGTTGCGCATGTTCCACGTCCCGTCGCTATTGGTGCCGAAACGATAAGCTACCGCCGCGCGCTCGTCCTCGACAATCACCTCGTCGATTTCGAACCGCCACGCCGGCCCGTCGCGAAAAAACCGTGCAAAATGCGCGAAGATCGCCTCGCGTCCGACGATCGGTTCGCGCCCCCATTCATGGTAGACGCCATCGGGCGCAAAGAATGCCGCTGCACGGTGCGCGTCGTTCGCCTGCCACGCGCCCACCAATTCCTCGATCAATTCACGCACAGTCACGAAATGAACCGCGATGCATCGTCGTCCCAGCGAACGATGTGGTCGCCGGTGAGATGCACGCCGCCGATCCAGCGATCGAGCGGCAACGTTTGCAACCAGTCTTCGGCGCCGGCGAGAATCGATCGCCCGCGGGCGGTCGGTTCGAGCGCGCCATCTTCTCCTTCGATCAGCGGTGACGCGGCGGTCTGCAGGTCGCGCAAGATCGCGTCGAACGCAAGATCGCCAAGAAACATTGCCTCTTCGCGCGACTGCGCGCGCCGAAACAGTTCGTCCGGCGGTGCCGGTCCGGCGGCAACGGCCTGCAACGCATGCCGCTGCGAGCGCGAGAGCCCGTCGCCCGTCCAAGGAAACTCCTGACAGAGGCGGTGCAGCGCCGAACGCAGATACGGCAGACCCTGCGCATCGCGCGCTGCACTCGCGAGGAGCGCGTCGGGCTGCGGCGCGCAGACGGCGTCCCAAGCCGAGCGCGCCTGATCGAAAAGCGCCTCGGTCGCCGTCTTGCGGCGCGGATAGAGCGCGATCAATTCATCGGCGGTCATGCTGCCCAAATACGCGTCGCTCTGCACCAGACTCACGCTTCCGGCCTGGAGTTGCATCGCATCAAGTTCCACCAGTATTTGCAGCAGTTGCAACTGATCGTAGAGGTCGTGTTCGAACCACAATACGATTTCGGAGAATTCGCGCGCGCGCCGCAGGGTTGCGTCACGCGTAGTGAAGTCGTGCAGCAATTTGATCGGGTTGCCGAATCCGCGCGCCGCGAGATATTCCCCGCGTACTTGGCTGAGCTGCTCGAGCGTGGCGCCGGCCGGCACCGGCCCTTCGTGGAGCACGTCGCGCCAGGGCAGGTGGGTTCCGACCACGCCGGCCTTTTTGAAAAGATAGACGACCGTGTCGCCGTTGGTGATATGCAGCGTGGCAGCTTGTTGCGGACTCATCTCGAATGGAGCCGTTCATGGCGGCGTTGCAATTTCATCCCGGCGGCTATCGCGACCGGGCCGATTCGCGCGATCTGCGCTTTACGCCCAGCCTCGAGCGCTTGCCGCGCCGGGCTGATCTCTCGCGTTTTTGCGGAGCGGTCTACCAGCAATACCGGACCCAGAGTTGCAGCGCTAACGCGCTGGCGTCGGCGCTCACCCTGTACGCAATTCAGCACGACCAGCAGCTGCGACCGCCGTCGCGGCTCTTTATGTACTACAATGCGCGCGTACTCACCGGAACGGAGCGCACCGACTCCGGAACGACGATACGAACGGCCATTAAAGCGGTCGCGCGGCACGGTGTCTGCCCAGAGCGGCAATGGCCATTTCTCAAGCGCGAGATCACCGTTCGTCCGCCACGCGCATGCTACCGTGATGCGCTGGTTCCCAAGATTTGCTACCGCCGGATCGCGCAGGAACTCGATCTGCTGCGCGCCGCGCTTGCGCAAGGGCACGCATTTATCTTCGGCATCCAAGCCTACGGTCAGCCCTTCACTGAAGCCGCCACCAGCGGACGGCTGCGTCTTCCGCGCAAATCCGACACGCTCTTTGGCGGGCACGCGCTCATCGCAACCGGCTACGACACCGCCAAGAAAACCTTTAGTGCGCGCAATTCACTTGGCGTGCACTACGCCGACGACGGCTTCTTTGCGATACCGGACGCCTATTTCACCGATCCGGAACTGACCTACGATTTCTGGGTGGTCGGCGGCAACCCCGGATGATGGCCGGGATACGGGGGCGTTGCATCCGGCGGCCGATTTTTGGGGTACATGGTCGGTACTATGCCGAAGATTTTGATGGTGGTGACCGGTCACTCGCAGATCGACAGCGAGCATCCAACCGGCTTATGGCTCGACGAGTACAGTATCCCGTGGCACGCGTTTCACGACGCCGGCTTCGAGATCGTGACCGCGACGCCGCACGGCGGCAAGGCGCCGATCGACCCGCGCAGCCTCGAGGGCGCCGATCCCAACGATCCGGCGCGCAAAGAACTCGAAGCGACGATGACGCTACGCGAAGCGGGCGATGCGCAGGATTACGCCGCCGTCTTTATTCCAGGCGGACACGGCACGATGTTCGATCTTGCGAACTTCGACCCGCTCAAGACGTTGCTAAGCGAATTCGACGCGCAAGGCAAGATCATCGCGGCGGTGTGTCATGGACCGGCGGCATTCGTCGACGCGATTCGCACTGGCGAATCGGAAACGCTGGTTGCCGGCAAACGCATTACGTGTTTCACCGACGATGAAGAGCGCGCGGTCAAACTCGACAAACTAATGCCGTTCTTACTCGAATCGAAACTACGCGAGCAAGGCGCGAACGTCGTCGATGCGCCAAACTTCACCGATCACATCGAGGTCGACGGCACGTGGATCACGGGGCAAAACCCGCAGTCCAGCGGTAGCACCGCGAAAGCCGTCATTGAGGCTTTCAAAGACGCGCGCACGCTAGTAGTGTAACGTCCTTTACATCGCGACGGCGGCACGCCCGGACCGACAAAGGTTCACCTTTGTGGGATAAAGTCTGCTGGGGTGGCTGGATTCGAACCAACGCATGGCGGATTCAAAGCCCGCTGCCTTACCGCTTGGCGACACCCCACCGTTCGCCACTCCGTGGCGATCGCGACATCCTGTCGCTCCGGTTCTGTCGCCGCTTCGTGCGGCGACCCCATTGCTTGCTCCACGTGGAACCAACGGCGAGGAATACTACCTCCGGACCGAGGTCCCTGTCAGGCGCGCGACCCAGGGCACGTCGAAGAGTTCGCCGCGGCCTGCCCGCCGGCTATAGCGAAGGGCCAGCAAGAGCCATATAACCAGGAGCGCGAGATCGATCAGCATCGCGAGCCCATAGATCCAGAGGGTGGCCACCACGTTGCCCACCAGCACGCTCAGCGCGAGCGGCCATAGCAACGCGGCAAGCCCGATCGCGCTCGACAGAATGCCGAACCCAAGAGCTTGCCGCATGTGGAAACGGAACCAGCTCGACGCTTCCGGCCGTGGCATCAGCTGCTCGAGGAGCGCCGTCGGCCAGAAAAGGTACGCGAGCGATGCGTTGCGCGATTCGACGACAACGCGTTCCGGCGGGGTGCTAATTTATCGCTTGGCGACCAGGTGCTTGGCGGTGATGAATCGCTTAGCGCCGATGAACCGTGCCGACCAGTACGAATCCGAGAGACTCGATACCGTCACCCCGTGACTCGAGCTCGCATGCACGAACTTGCCGTTGCCGAGATAAATCCCGACGTGCGACGCACCCGCGGCGTAGGTCTGGAAGAACACGAGATCGCCTGGTTTTATTCCGCCCACGACCCGATGGCCGGCGTCAAACTGCGCGTCGGCGGTGCGGGGCAAATTAATGCCGAGCATCGCAAACACGTGTTGCACGTAGCCTGAGCAGTCAAAGCCGTTGGTACTGGTCCCACCAAAAACGTAGGGCACACCCAAAAACTTCAGTGCGCTGCGCGTGAGCTGCGTCGCGAGCTTCGACGTGCGTGCAAGCACGCCGCCGGCAAACGAACGAAACTCGGCGTTCTGAGCACCGCGTTCGGCCTTGGTGGTGACGATGAGATGGGACGTCCATTCCGCGACGTCGGGACTGATTACCGTATCGCTCGAAGCCGTCGGGGTTGTCTTTGCGCGAGTGGTGGTTTCAGCACTCGCATTTGCGAACGATCCGGCCAGCAATAGGGCCAAAGCCCCAGCAGCTAACGCGTGACGCAAGAAACGCTCCTCTTTCACGACACTTGCGAGGTTAGTTGACGGGTTCGGGCGGGAAAGATCGCCCTAGGACCGACCGGTCCATTCACCCCTAATCCCGGGGAAGTCCCCCGCTCCGGCTGCCAGACCGGATTCAGTGTTCTTGTGCAGGCGTAGGGCCCACGGGCATTGCCCGCGGGATGGGCCATTTGGTTTACCGTGGGGCGGACGTCTCCTGCCGCCACTTTTCTCAGGCTTTACAATCGAGTGGCTGCTTGCTCGATGTGCCGGGCCAAATCGCCCGCAATGCGCTCGATGGCCTCGCGGTCGTCCCCCTCAGCCATAACCCGGATCAGCGGCTCGGTTCCCGACGGCCGAATCAGCAGTCGTCCCGCGCCCGCAAGTTCGGATTCGGCCTGCGCGATCGCTTCGCGCACGGCCGCAACCTCCAGCACGTTCTTGTGCGGTGTGCGAACGTTGACCAGCACTTGCGGCGCGACCACCACGTCACGCACGAGTTCGTGCAGCGTCGCGCCGTGCTCACGCATCAGGCCGAAAAGCGTCACCGCGGTCATCGGGCCGTCGCCGGTCGTGTTGCGACGCAAGTCGATGATGTGTCCCGACTGCTCGCCGCCTAAGTTGAATCCGCCCGATTGCATGCGTTCGAGCACGTAGCGATCGCCGACCGCGGTGCGCACGAGCGCGATTCCGGCGCGCCCAAGCGCGCGCTCAAACCCGATGTTGCTCATCACCGTTCCGACGATCGTGTCGTGCGTCAACGCGCCGAGCGCGTGCAGCGCACATCCGATGGCGAACATCACGTGGTCGCCCGAGACGATGGTTCCGGTTTCGTCGACGAAAAGCGCGCGGTCCGCGTCGCCGTCGAAGGCTACGCCGACGACGCTGCCGTCAGCATCGGCGGTCGCGCGCTCGACCGCGGACTGCAGTGGCCCAAGGTGCGTCGCGCCGCACTCCACGTTGATTCGCGCGCCGTCATTCTCGCAATTGATCTCGATGACGTCGGCGCCGAGTTTACGCAGCGCGTACGGCGCCATCGCGTACGCGGCGCCAAACGCTCCGTCAACCACCACGCGCAATCCGCGCAGATCGGCGCCCGTACCATAGAGTTCGTCGTAGTAGTACTTGCCGAGATTTTGCGCGGTGCGCGCGACGCCGACGCCGACGCCGGTCGGACGCGGAAGATCCTCGCGCTCCATC
>PMUE01000373.1 GCA_003167055.1 Vulcanimicrobiota bacterium
GCCGTTGCCGCACATCTCGGCCTCGCTGCCGTCGGCATTGATCACGCGCATCGATAGCGGCGCGCGATTCGAGGTCCCGATCAGCAGTACGCCGTCAGCGCCGATACCGACGTGGCGGTCGCACCAGCGCAGCGCAAACTCGCGAGCATTGTCGATGGCTTCGGTGCGTGCATCTAGGACAATGAAGTCGTTGCGCGCCCCGTGGTACTTACTGACCGTTCTCACTGAGCGCAACCGCGGCAGCGGGCGAGATCGTCGAGATCGCGTGCTTGTAAATCAGGTGCGTTTTGCCCTCGTACTCGAGGAGTACGGTAAATGGGTCAAAACCCTTGACGGTTCCGCGTAATTGAAATCCATTCATCAGATAGACGGTCACGGCGGTTCCGCCGCGCCGGCATTCTGCGAGGAAGCCGTCTTGTAGACTGCCGGGCATACCTCTTTGCTGTTTACGGCCAGCCGAGCTTTTCCCTTGCCGCCGCTTCGATTCGCTCGGGCGGAAGCCACGTGATGCCGGGTTCGGCACGAAACCACGAACGTTGCCGGCGCGCGTAGCGGCGCGTTGCGCGCGCGAGCGCCGCGCGCAACTCCTCGCGCGTACTCCATCCGCGCAGAAACGCGAGCGCTTGCGGATAGCCGACCGCGTTTGCCGCAACCGCTTCCGCACCGATGCGCTCCGCTTCGTCGAGCAATCCCGCGGAGAGCATCGCGTCGGCGCGTCGTGCGATGCGCTCGTCGATCGCATCGAGCGGCACGTCGAGCGCGAGCTTGAGGAACGGAATACCGGCAGAGCGCAGGGTTTCGCCGGCAATCGCATCGGGGGCTGCGCTTCGCGGCGCGAGTGCGATTTCGAGCGCGCGCAGGATGCGATAAGCGTCGTTGCGATCGAGTGCAGCGGCGCGCTGCGGATCGCGCGCCGCAAGCCATTCCCATAGCACCGCCGCCGGATGCGTGCGCGCTTCGCCTGCGAGGCGATCGCGCAGCACGTCGTCGTGTTGCGGCGCGAGCGCGACGTCGCCGGTGAGCGCGCGAAGATAGAAGCCCGTACCGCCGGTAACGATCGCACGTCGTCCGCGCGCTGCAATCGCCTCGATCGCGCGGACGGCGTCGCGCGCATAGCGCGCTGCCGAATATCGCTCGTACGGATCGAGAAAGGCGACCAGATGGTGCGGCACCGCTTGCAATTGCGCGTCCGAGGGTGCAGCGGTCCCAATCGGCATCCCGCGGTAGATCTGGCGTGAGTCGGCTCCTACGATCTCAGCGTCGAAACGGCGTGCGAGCTCGATCGCGAGATCGGTCTTTCCCGATGCGGTCGATCCAGCGAGGATCAGCACACCGCTGGGCTCGCCCATTAGATACGCTTGAACATTTTGGCGATCTCGTTCGGGGGCAGCCGCACCATCGTTGGGCGTCCGTGTGGGCAATGCATCGGATTCGCACATACCGCAAGCCGTTCGACTAAGCTGGTCATCTCGTCAGACTCCAGGCGTTCGCCGGCGACGGTCACCGAATGGCAGGCAAGCGACGCCCAAATCCGTTCGCGCACGCTGCGCTGCTTGGGTTCCTCGGAAAGATCGTCGAGGAAGCCGGCCAAATCGAACGGGCGCGCACCATAGCCAGCCGGTGTTGCCGTGATCCGGTAGGTGCGTTCGCCGAATGGTTCGATCTCGAGGCCGCCCTCGCGCAGTGGTTCGAGCGCGCGCTCGAGGGCAACGCTTTGCTGTGCATCGAGCTCTACCGTAATCGGCACGAGCAGCGGTTCGCTGGGTGCGTGCTCCCGCGCCCGTTCGACAATCGACTCATAGGCGATCCGTTCGTGGGCCGCGTGCTGATCGAGCAGCAGCAGCCCTTCGCCGTCGCTTGCGAGGACGTACGTGCGGTGCAGCTGCACGAGCACGCGCATGCGATGTCGGGGCACGTCGCTGGCGTCGCCGAGCGGTGACTCAAAGAGCGCTTGCACGTGCGGCAGTGACGTATCGATGCCCGCCGGCGCCGCCGAGACGACGCGCGTGCCGGTCGCGTCGACGAAGCGCGCCGTAGCGTGATGCTGCAGTGTCGCCGCAATCGCGCGTCGCACGGCGTCGAAGACTTGCGGTCCGTAACGCAAACGCACATCGCTCTTGGTGGGATGAACATTGGGATCGACGTGTTCGGGCGGCAAATCGAGCATCAGCACGCCGTACGGCTGACGGCCGATCATGGCGAAGGTTGCGTACCCGGCCGTCCACGCACCGGCTAACAACGTACTACGCAGCAGGCGTCCGTTGACGAACAGCAACTGCATGCGGCGATCACCGCGATCGTGACCCGGTGCACTGATGAACCCACGCAGGCCGCCGTCAAGCATGCGCGCCGCGTCGGTTTCGAGGGGAATGAGCGTCGCCGCCGCGTCACGCCCGAACACCATCGCCAGACGTTCGCGCGGATCGGTCGTCGACGGTAAGACCCACACCTCTTTGCCGTCGTGGCGCAGGACAAACGCGACGTGCGGGTACGCGAGCGCAAAGGTCGAGAGCCAGCTCGAGATGCGGCCGAACTCGGCAGCGGCGCCTTTGAGGTATTCGCGGCGCACGGGAAGATTCGCAAACAGCTCGGTCACGATCACGCGCGTACCCGGCGCTGCAGCAACGGGCTCGGCGGGCCCTGACTGCTCCGCGTGCGCAACGACGCGCGAACCGATCTGCGCGGCCGGCGTGCGCGACTGCAGTTCGAGATTGGCGACGGCAGCGATCGACGCGAGACCCTCGCCACGAAAACCGAGCGTTGCGACCGATTCCAGATCCTCTGCGCGCAGCAGCTTGCTCGTTGCATGTCGCAAAACTGCGAGCGGCAATTGATCGGCCGCGATGCCGTCACCGTCGTCGATCACCTCAATGCGTTCGGTTCCGCCGCGCTCGAGCACCACGGTTACACGCGTCGCGCCGGCGTCGACGGCATTCTCGACCAGTTCCTTGACGATCGATTGCGGCCGTTCGATGACTTCGCCGGCTGCGATCTGCCCGACGGTAACGGGATCGAGAAGCGTGATCACAAGAACGAAAGCTGCTCGTCGGACGCACCGGCCTTCGGCATCCGTCGCCGCAGCGGCGCGGTTGCTTCAACGTCGGGCGCACCGGAGATTGCATCGGCGATCTCCTGCGCGCGCTCGACCACGGCGGGCGGCAATCCGGTCATGCGTGCAACCTCGATGCCGAACGAACGCGACGAGCTTCCGGGCTGGACGCGATGCGAGAAAACCGGCGCGCCGTCCCGCGTCGTATTTTCCACGGCGGTAATGTGATAGTTGGCGACCAGGGGCCAATGATCGGCCAGTGCGCACAACTCGTGGAAGTGCGTCGCGAAGAGCACCATCGGGGACTGCCCCTCGAGGCCGAGTAGATATTCGCAGATCGCCTGCGCAATCGATAGTCCGTCGATCGTCCCGGTGCCGCGGCCGACTTCGTCGATAAGCAGCAGCGAGCGGCGCGTGCTGCGGCGCAAGATATTTGCCGCTTCCGCCATCTCCATATAAAAGGTTGATTGGCCCGAGGCCAGGTCGTCGCCGGCGCCGATACGAGTGAAGATGCGGTCGACGATGCCCAGCCGCATCGCGCGGGCGGGTACGTACGAACCGATCTGCGCCATGATGGTTAGCAACCCGGTCTGACGCAAATAGGTCGACTTCCCGCCCATGTTCGGTCCGGTGAGCAGGATGAAACGATGCCCATCGGGATCGAGCCGCAGATCGTTTGGAACGAAGTGCGCGTGGAGGACCGCTTCCATCACCGGATGACGGCCATCGTCGATACGAATAGTGCTCTCATCGACGAACTCCGGGCGCACGTAGTCGCGCTCGGCCGCGCATTGCGCGAGCGCCGCGAAGACGTCGATCTGCGCGACGGCCTCCGCCGCCGCCAGCAGCTCGTCGGTGCGCAGCGCCACCCGCTCGAGCAGATCGGCGTAGAGGCGCTCTTCCATGCGTTGCTGGCGCGATTGTGCGGTCGTTATCGCGAGTTCGAGGTCTTTGAGTTCCGGCGTGATGTAGCGCTCGCCGGTGGTAAGTGTCTGCTTGCGCACGTAATCGGCGGGAACGTTCGCGGCTTGCGCCTTGCTAATCTCGATGGCGTAGCCGAACGCACTCGCGTACTTGATGCGCAGCGACTTGATCCCCGTACGCTCCCGTTCGCGCTCTTCCAGCGCCGAGAGACTGGCGCGTGCATCGGTTCGTAATGCGACGCACTGTCCGAGTTCCGCGTCGGCTTCGGGACGAATCACACCGCCGTCGACGAGCTGCGCCGGCGGCTCGTCGACCAACGTTCGCACGAGATCGTCGTAGAGTTCGGTGAAATCACCGGCCGCCGCAACGATCGCGGCCAGAGCCGGCGGCGCAACCTGCGGCAACGGACGTAAGATGTCGAGCGTGCGGCGCAACGAGGCCAAGTCCCGAGGCAGCGCCCGGCGAAAGCGCACTTTTTGCGCGATACGTTCCAGGTCGAAGCACCCGCTGAGCAACTCGCGCACCGCGGCACGGCGCGCATGCTCGTCGATCAGCGTTTGCACGGCGTCTTGGCGCGCGACGATTGCCTCGCGCTCCACCAGCGGCGCAAGAATCCAGCGACCCAGCATCCGCGATCCCATCGACGTCGCGCACAAGTCGAGCGTCACCAGCAACGTCGCTCGCGGGTTTTGACCCTGCGCGCGCACGAGCTCGAGATGTTTGCGTGTGGAGGGATCGAGCGCCAGGAAATTGCGATGACGATAGAAGTCCACCGCGCGTAAGCTCTCGATGCCCGCCGCGATTGCCGTGCGCTTGATGAATGCTCCGAGCACATCGAGCGCGCGATGCATCCCCGTCAGCTCGTCCGACGAGAAGCCGTCGACGAAACGGCGCTCGCGCACTTCGACCAATCCGAGTGTCGGTGCCGCGATGCGCGCTCCGGTGGCTTCCATAGCACTCGTCATCGCGGCCCGCGCACCAGCGGGCAAATCTGCGACGATCTCGGATGGAGCAATGCGCGCAAGCTCGGCCAGGACTTCATCGTATGCGCCGTCGCCGCAGAGCGCGGTCGCGGCTGCGTGTCCCGTTGAGATATCTGCGTAGGCGAGCGCGAACACGTCGTCGACCGCGGTTACGGCGGCGAGGTAATTATGACTCTTGCCGTCGAGCAACTGCTCTTCGATCAGCGTGCCGGGCGTTACGATGCGCACGACGTCACGCCGCACGAGCTTGTTCGGCACCGGGGCTTCGAGCTGCTCGGCGAGCGCGACAATGAACCGCTGCGCTACCAGTTTGTGCAGATAGCCGGTGAGCGCGTGGTGCGGAACCCCTGCCATTGCGACGCGCCGCCCACCGCCCGACTCTTTGCTGGTGAGCGCGATCTGCAGTGCTTGCGCGATCGTCTGCGCATCGTCACCGTAGGCTTCGTAGAAGTCTCCGACGCGTGAGAGTAAGATCGCTTCGGGATAGCGAGTCTTCATCCCGAAGTACTGCTCGAGCATCGGCGAGTACTTGACGGCGTCGCTCACGTTTGCTTAGCCGGCAATCAAATCAATGACCGGACGCTCCACCGTCACCCCGGCGTCGTCATAGCGCTGTGCGCGGCGCACGATCGTGCCCATGGCGCCCCACACATGCGCGGTTTCGATTTCGATATCGAGCCACGGCTCACGCGCGTAGACGGCTTCGACGTAGCCCGCCGGCATCGGCGCGATGACCGTTACGTTGTCGAGCGCTTTGGCGGCGAGCCTGGCCGGGTCTTTCTTCGACGGGCCTACGATCAGCGCGCGTACCGTCGTGCCGATCTTGCAGTCGTGATAGGCGCGTGTCGCCGCGTTTTGGGCGTCGATCAGCCGTTTGAACCGTGGCGCCGACACGTCACCGGGGACTTGCTCCCAACTCGCTGCCGGCGTACCGCGACGAATGGAATAGATGAAGGTGAACGCATTGGCGAACGCGCCGGCCTCGACCAGCTCCATCGTGGCCTCGAAATCCGCGTCGTTCTCCCCCGGAAAGCCGACGATGATGTCAGTGGTGACCGCCCAGTGCGGCAGATAGCGGCGAAACAGGCTGAGTTTTTCTTCGAACTGCGCGCGCGTATATTTACGGTTCATGCGGCGAAGCATCGCATCGCTACCTGATTGCAGCGGCAAGTGCACGCGCGGGTTGAGGCGCGGTACCATCGCCAAATCGGCCACGATCTTTTCGCTGAAGTCTTTTGGATGCGGCGAAATAAAGGTGAGGCGTTCGAGCCCAGGGAGTGCCGCGACCGCTTTACAGAGATCGCCGAAGTCTTCGCCGTTTGCGGGATCACGCCACGCGTTGACCGTCTGCCCGACCAACATCACTTCGCGCGCACCGTTGGCCAGGTGCGTTTGCACTTCGGCTACGATCTCGCGCATTGGGCGATGGTCGAAACGGCCGCGCACATGCGGCACGATGCAGAACGTACAATAGTACGAACACCCGCGTTGCACGGTCACGAACGCACGCAGATGCGAGAACGCGTCGACCACCGCGTCAGCGGTGCCCCCCATCGCGCGATAGAGTTCTTCGTCACTAGCGCCTTCGTCCGACGGTTCGTCGGGGAGCGTTGGTTGCCACGCTGCCAACTGGTCGCCGAGTTCGACGAGTTCTTTCGTGCCGAATACCGCGTCGACGTGCGGCGCGAACTTCTGCATGCGATCGCGATCCTGCTCTGCGAGGCACCCCATCACCACCAGCCGCACCTGCGGATCGCGCTCCTTAAGGACTTTGAAATGATTCATGCGCCCGTACGCGCGGCGCTCGGCGTTGTCGCGAACGGTGCAGGTATTGAGCACGAGCACGCTCGCTTCTTCCGCTCTGGTCGCGATTTGGTAACCCGCGGTCATGGCGCGGTCGGCGATGTACTGGGAGTCGGCTTCATTCATCTGACAGCCGAACGTTTCGATGTAAATCCTCGGCATTGCAGGGTTCGTCCGTCCTTCGTCCGGGCGCACATCCTGTGCTCCGAACCTCGACCCGCATCCTGCGGGTGGGTGGCTCTAGCATCGGTTCCGAAAGGAGAGCCGGTGCAAGAGACTCCGACCCCGGCGGCGCCGATGCTCCGACCGGCGACCGTCGCAATCGTCGGGCGGCCGAACGTCGGCAAGAGCGCCCTCTTTAATCGCCTGATCGGTCAGCGCCTGGCAATCGTGGAGGATACGCCGGGCGTGACGCGCGACCGGCTCTACGCGCTATGCGAGTGGCGCGGCCGCACGTTTAGCATGGTCGATACGGCCGGCATCGATCCCGATGCCGATACCGCGCACGGCGAAGTCTTCGCCGAAGCAACGCGCCGGCAAGCGGAAGCCGCAGCGCAGGAAGCCGACGCCATCGTCTTCGTGGTCGACGCGCAAACCGGATTGAACCCACTCGATCAAGAGGTCGCGCAGATTTTGCGCGCCACACGGCGGCGCATCGTGCTGGTCGCCAACAAGGCCGAGTCGCCGAGCGCGCTTGCGTCGGTGCACGGCGAGTTTAGCCGGTTGGGTTTCGGTGAACCGGTTGCGGTCTCGGCCATCCACGGCGAAGGCACCGGCGATTTACTCGATCGCGTGGTCGAGCTGCTTCCGCCCGATGCACCCAATGCCGTTGCCGGCGATGAACTTGCGCTCGCGATCATTGGCCGTCCCAACGTCGGGAAGAGTTCGTTGCTCAATGCGCTGCTCGGCGAGGAGCGTGCGATCGTTTCCGAGGTTCCCGGCACGACGCGCGATACGATCGATACGCTGCTGCACTGGCACGATCGCACGATCCGGCTGATCGACACGGCCGGCGTACGCAAGAAACCCGACGCGCACGGCGCGATTGAATACTACGCGGCGCTTCGTTCGCTCAAAGCGATTGCCCGCTGCGATATCGCGCTGCTCGTGTTCGACTCGATGGTTGGCGTCACGGCGCAAGATCGCCGCCTCGTGGGCCTTGCGCTCGAAGAGCGCAAAGGGCTGATCATCGTCGGCAACAAGTGGGACCTCGCGCGCGAGCAACAGGGCGAATACAGCCAGAACGAACTTGCCGACGTGATCCATGACTTGATTCCGTTCGCGCGTTTTGCGCCGATCACGTTTCTCTCGGCCAAGACCAAGCGGCGCCTCGGAAGTTTGATGCCGGTCGTCACTCGCGTCGCGGAAAATCTCGATCGCCGCATCCCGACCGCGCAGTTCAATGCGTTGATCCGCGATGCCGTTCTTGCCCATCCGCCGCCGGCAATCAAGGGGAAACTCTTCAGAGTCTACTACGCGACGCAGGCCGCCGTGCATCCACCACTGTTTATCTTCTCGTGCAACGATCCCGATCTCGTGCAGCCGTCGTATAAGCGCTTCCTCGAAAACACGATCCGCCAGCACGTCGATTTTGAAGGCGTGCCGCTGACGCTCGAATTTCGTCCGCACCGCGAGAATGAGACCCGCGACGCGTGATGCATGGCGAGGTCATCACGGACGTGATTGCCGTGTCCACGGCAGCCGTAGCGTTTCTAGTCGTCTCGTTTTTAATCGGCTCGATTCCGTTCGGCTATCTCGTGGGACGCTTCGCCTATCGCACCGATTTGCGGAAGCACGGCTCGGGCAACATCGGCGCGATGAACGCGTTACGCACGCTCGGGACAAAGGGCGCCGTTGCGGTGCTGTTGCTCGATGCGGCAAAAGGCGTCATCCCGGTCGTCGTCGCCTTGCACCCCATCGACGTGCACGTCGGCAGCACGTTCTACTTCTGGTCGCATACTGAAGGACTTGCAAGCCTAGCTGCGGCATGCGCCGTGCTCGGGCATTGCTTTTCGCCGTGGCTCCACTGGAAAGGCGGCAAGGGCGTTGCGACGGCGTTCGGCGCAATCTTTGCGCTAAGCTGGCCCGCTGGACTCGTCTGCGTCGCGGCGTGGCTGATTGGAGCCCTCGTGTTCACGCGCTATTCGTCAGTTGGTTCGATGCTGGCGATGATCGTATCGCCGTTTGCGATCTTCTTCTTTACGCGTTCGCTGGACCCGACGCTGTTCGGAATTTTTCTCGCGATTTTCATTCTGTGGACGCATCGAGAGAACATCGTGCGATTGCGTGCCGGAACCGAGGGACCGATACAGCTTAGAATTCGATGAATCCCACAACGTTGCCGTGATGCTCGGCGTTACGGGTGGGAAAGGAGAGATCGTGATGAAACGATTTCAACGATTCGCCCTCGCACTCGTCGCCGTAGCGCTGCTGTTCGGAGGCCTTGCGCAACGATCCGATGCGGCCGTCTTTGTAGGTATTGGCGTCAATGTCGGGGTCGCACCGCCCGCGCTTCCGATTTACGCGCAGGCGCCTGCCCCGTATCCGAACGCAATTTGGCAACCCGGGTATTGGGGTTGGGGACAGAACGGCTACTATTGGGTTCCCGGCGCATGGGTCGCGGCACCGCAAGTCGGTTTCCTTTGGACGCCCGGCTACTGGGGCTTTAGCGCAGGATACTATAATTGGCACCCCGGCTATTGGGGCCCGCACATCGGCTTCTACGGCGGAATCAACTACGGCTTCGGCTACTACGGCCACGGCTACGTCGGCGGCGCGTGGTACGGCGGCGTGTTCCGCTATAACACCGCGGTCACCAACGTCGACACGCGCGTGGTTCACAACGTCTACGTCGATCGAACCGTCGTCGTGAATCACTACAACGACACGCGATACAGCTATAACGGCGGAGCAGGCGTGCGCGCGTATCCGAGCACGACCGAACGGACCTACCGTTCGCAGACGCAGTATCATCCGCAGTCGCAGTATCGCCCGCAGTCGGGTCAGCGGCCCGCAGCGCATCCCCGTCCCTCAGGGCGCCCGCGCTAGGCGCACGAGCGAACGGCGCCGGCAAACGTCGGCGCCGCTTCCTTTTTACCAGGGCTTTGTTCGGCGCGACCCGTATAGACGCGGGTCATGATTTCCTCGAACGATCTCCGTAACGGCGTCACGATCCTGGTCGACGGCAACCTTTGGACCGTCATTGAGTTCCTTCACGTCAAACCCGGCAAGGGCGCGGCCTTCGTACGCACGCGCCTCAAAAATGTGAAGACCGGCACCACCCTCGAGCGCACCTTCCGTGCGGGCGAGAAGCTGGAGCGCGCTACCGTGGACAACCGCCAGATGCAGCTCCTATATAATGATGCCGAAGGCTTCCATTTCATGGATCAGGAGTCGTTCGAGAACATCACCATCCAGCGGGAAGTGATCGGCGATCCGGCGGATTTCCTCAAGGACGGCATGGTCGTCGACGTGCAGCTGCACGAAGGCGTGCCGATCGGCGTCGATCTTCCCGCGCACGTCGAATTGCGGGTCGTCGAGACCGATCCTGGATTTAAGGGAGATACCGCGACCAATACGGGCAAGCCGGCCAAGCTCGAAACCGGCGCCACGGTCAACGTGCCGCTCTTCGTCGGAGAAGGTGACGTCATTAAAATCGATACGCGGGATCGTCGCTACATCGGCCGCTCGAGCTAGTGGCCTGACAATCTGCGTTTTGCGCTAGAGCTCTTCGCCGCCGCCTTCGTCGCGAGCATCTTCGGCTCGATGGTAGGTCTCGGCGGCGGTTTTATCCTGGTCCCGATACTGCGTCTCTTCTTAGGGTTTTCGCCGGCCTATGCGGCGGGTACGTCGCTCGTCCTCATCGTCGCCAACAGCGCCAGCGGCGCCTTCACCTATCTGCTGCAAAAACGCGTCCACCTAAAGATCGGCCTGCTGATCGCCGCCGGCGGCTTGCCGGGCAGCATTCTCGGGGCGATCGCGTCGGTTCACATCTCGGCGCGGCTCTTCGACACGATCCTCGCGGTGCTGCTGGTTGCCGTGGCGATCGATATGGCGTGGAATGCGGAGCGTCGCATGGCGGGGCGAATCGAGCACGATCGCGTCGCGAAGATCAAGGGCATGTCGTATCGCGCCGCGCTTGGTTTGGGATTCGTCGTGGGAATCTTCTCGAGCCTCTTCGGTTTGGGCGGCGGCATCGTGCTGGTGCCGACGTTCCTGTACTTCTCGGAGCTGCCGGCGCACGCGATCAGCGCGACCTCCCACTTCGCGATCCTTCTTACCTCACCGATCGGGCTCGCGGTGCACGCATTGCAGCACGACATCGTCGCGCGCGACATCGTGCCGCTCGTAGCAGGCGGCTTGCTGGGCGGCCCCATCGGTGCGCGGCTCTCGCTGCGGCTTAAATCGCCGCAGCTCCTGATCGTCGTGGCGGTCGCCTTGGTCATCGCCGCCGGCACCCTGGTTTGGCGGCAGTTATAGGCCGACGGCACCGGGCACCGCTTGGCGTTAGTGCGGCGACGTCATGTCTTTGGGCACGACGATGCGGTCGTACTCCTCTTCGGAGACGTGGCCGAGCGCCAGGGCGGCTTTCTTAAGGGTCGTCTTGTCGTGGTGCGCCTTCTTGGCGATTTCAGCTGACTTGTCGTAGCCGATATGCGGGTTGAGCGCCGTTACTACCATCAACGATTCATCTAAATACTTCTTGATCTGCTCCTCGTTGGCTTGCAGCCCCTCGACGGCGTGCTCGCGGAACATCGTGCAGGCGTCTTGCAGCAGCCGGCACGAGTGGAGGAAATTGTAGATCATCACCGGGTTGAACACGTTGAGCTCGAAGTTGCCCTGCGCGCCGCCGAACCCGATCGCGACGTCGTTGCCGAACACCTGAAC
>PMUE01000073.1 GCA_003167055.1 Vulcanimicrobiota bacterium
ATCCAGTACGCCTTGATGTGATCGAAATTATCGAGCATCAGACGCGCGACGGCAAAGGTGCGCAGATCGTCGAGGCCGCTCGTCCAGCCGCAATACGACAGCTCGTTGCCGTCGGGATGGAACGCCAGCGGAATAAACGCGTTAAAGCCGGGCGAGCGCTTCTGCGATTCGCGGAGCTTGATGAAGTGATCGACGCGGTCTTCGAGCGTCTCGATGTGCCCGTAGAGAATCGTCGCGTTCGACGCGACGCCTTGCCGGTGCAGCTCCTCGTGAATCTCGAGCCAATTTTCTCCCGAGACTTTGTTGGCGCAGATCTTCGAGCGCGTCGGCTCGCCGAGAATCTCGGCGGCGCCGCCGTTCACGTTATCGAGGCCGGCCTCTTTGAGCGTGCGAACGATGTCGGGGAAACTCATTCGATGGCGTTTGGCCATGTATTCAATTTCCGCCGCGGTAAAGAGCGAAAGCTGCACGTGTGGCAGCGTTTCTTTAAAACGGCGCATCAGCGGCAGCCAATAGTCGAGCGAGAGCTGGCGCGGATCGTGGCCGCCGACGATGTGAATCTGGTTGAAGTTCGTTCCCGTCTCGAGCGCCTTCGCGTAGACCTGATCAGCGGTCATGCGAAAGACGCGATCGGGCTCCTTGAACTCATCCGCGGCAAACGAACAGAACTTGCAATTCGCAAAGCACACGTTGGTCGAGTTGATGTAGCGGTTGAGAACGTAGAAAACGTTCTTGCCGCTCTTGCGCTCTTTCTGCTTCCGTGCGATGCGCCCGAGGTTGTGGATATCGGACGTGCGGTACAGCACGAGACCGTCTTCCATCGAGAGCGGGACGCCGGCGTCGACCTTCCCTTCGATCTCGACCAGGCGGGGATCCATCTGATAAGCCATCGTCCCACTATTCTAAAGTCGAGCGTGAGCGCCCCTCGAAGACGTTTGTGGGCCAGCAAGCGGCCAGGGCCCCGACGATCGTCCCGCCCCACAGGACCCCTCCGGCGATATCGGTGAGGTAGTGGGCTCCAAGCGCGAGGCGCGACCATGCGATCGCGACCGCCAGCACGGCGATTACGCTTGCTATCCAGGCTCTGCCCGGCAGAGCGCTGCGGGCGACGAAGATCGCGAGTACGAGGTAGAACGCGACGGCGATTGCCGTGTGCGAACTTGGATACGAAAACGCCGTCTCGTGTTTCACCACCCAGTCCAAGCGGCGGGGGCGAGCAAAGAAATGCTGCCACGCATCGGTCCCGCGCCACGCAATCAATAACGAAAGAATCGCAAAGGTCACGCGCGAGCGCCACGCCGGAAAACGGATCGCGAGGATGACCAGCACGATCGCAAGCGGCAATAAGATATCGATCCAGCCGAACCACGTAACCCACCATGCGATCAGCGTCCCGTGATTGACCCACTGCATCTCCGCGAACATTAGCGAGCCGGGATCGGGCGCATGGTCGACGGCGCGTCCCAGAATGACAAACGCGGCAAACAGTGCGACGGCTATTGCAAGGCGCGCAAATCGGTAACCTAGCATCGACATGTGCGAGCGCATTCTAGCGCGAAAGGCCGTAGACATGCGAGCCCGGGTGCGTCTGTTCGTAGTGGTTTCGCTCGTTGCCGTGGCGGTGAGTTGCACGTCCAGCCGAGGGTACATACCTGCGCTGACCGTGAGTTCATCACCGTCGACTTCGCCTTCGGCAACTCCGACCCAGACGGCCTCGCCGACGTCAACAGCTTCGACCACGCCGACTCACTCGCCAACGCCGACGCCATCACCGACGCCGACGCCAACTCCAACCCCAACGCCAACGCCGACGCCGATGCTCATGGTGAATCCGCCCTCGCTCACGTTCACCACGCTGGGAACGCAACAGACGTTCCAAGCCAACGAATCGGGCTACACCGGCACGTTCACGTTAAACGACGGGGGCAGCTGCGCCGCGATCGCGGTGTTTGGTCCGTCGTCTGGTCCCGGGCCGTCCCTAACGGTTACGGTGACGAGCATCGCCAACGGCAGCTGCACGATCACGGCGACCGACAGCAACGGTCAGACCGCACCCGTAACGGTTGTCGTCAACTTTATCTAGCCGACGTGGTCAGATGCATAGACGTCAAACCCTACGCGATCAGCGATCCAGACGCCAATCGCCCAGATGCCGCCTGCGGTCAGGAACGAACACAGTACCGTTGCCCACGAAAGAAACCCGATTGCAATCGGCAGCGCAAACAACACGACAAGCGCAACGGCGGCGATGGCTCCTCGGTCCGGCCGCGATTCGCCGCGCGACAGCGCAAAGTGCAGCGCGCCGTAGGCAATAGCGCCGCATACCACGGCTGGATTGACGAACTCCCCACTGTATGTCGGTAGAAAGCGGTGCGCCGGAAGCCGAACGAGGTAGCCCAGCAATCCCGCAGCGATAAGCGATGAATAGATCATGACCGCGCTCCACAGATAGCGGTCGCGCACGTCACGCCTGACGAAGGCCACCCAGAGCATCATGAGCGCGATCAGCGAAGGCAATACGTCCGTAACCAGAAGATACAGACCGTACACGATCACCCGAGGCATGTAGTCGTCCGGCAGGACGCCGCGGTCCGACCCGCTCAGCACCGGTGACGGGAGGAAACGCCGCAGCGCGAACCCGAGTACGATCGCTGCGAAGATGAGCGCGATTCCCAGCACGAGGCCGCGAAACTCCGGCAAGCGCAGGTTCGGAATACGAATCTTCGCGCCGTCGGGAATCAGCGGATCGTCAGTTGTTTCCGAAGAGATCTTGCTGCCCTGCCTCGTCTCGACCCAGACGCGGTGCGATCACTTCGAGCTCCGAGAGACCGAGCAAGATCTTGCGCGGCTTGGTGCCTTCGTGAGGCCCGACTACTTTGAAGTCTTCGAGCTGTTTCATCAGGCGCACGGCGCGCGGGTGACCGATCGAGAATTGCGATTGCAGTTGCGCGGTCGACGCATAGTTGGTCTCGATGATGAACTTCGCCGCCTCGTAGCAGAGCGGGTCGGCGCCCTTGCCGTTCTTGTCGTCGTCGTCGCTGACCGGCACCACCTCGACGTCGAGCAGATTCTCGGGACGCGCCTGTTTGGCCCAGAAATCGACGAGCCGGTTGACCTCGTTGCCGCTGATATACGCGCCCTGCGCACGGATCGGCTTGGGTGCGTCGATCGGCAAGTACAGCATGTCGCCGCGCCCGAGCAAACGCTCTGCGCCGGCCATATCGAGAATCGTACGCGAGTCGACTTGCGCGCTGACCGCAAAGGCGATACGCGAGGGAATGTTCGCCTTAATCAATCCGGTGATCACGTCGACCGACGGACGCTGCGTGGCGACGATCAGGTGAATGCCGGTCGCGCGCGCGAGTTGCGCAAGGCGCATGATCGTCGTCTCAACTTTGGCCGGCGCGACCAGCATCAGGTCGGCGAGTTCGTCGATCACGATCACAACGTAAGGTAGTTTTTCGTCCGGATACTTGGCGTTGTACTCTTCGATCTTGCGCACGCCGGCCTTGGCGAAGCGTTCGTAGCGAGAATCCATCTCTTTGGTCATCTCGAAAAGCGCGCCGGCAGCGAGACGCGCGTCGACGATAACCTCTTTGATCAAGTGCGGAATCCCGTTGTAGACCGTTAGCTCGACGCGTTTGGGATCGATCATCAGGAGCTGCACCTGATCCGGCGTCGCCGAGACGAGCAGCGAGGCGATGATCGTGTTGAGGCAGACCGATTTGCCCGAGCCCGTCGCGCCGGCCACCAATAAATGCGGCATCTTGCCCAGGTCGCCGAAAACCGGACGCCCGGTGATGTCCTTGCCAAGCGCCATCCACAGCGGCGGGATTGTCCCGCGGTTAGGTATCGCATCGAGAATCTCACGAATTGCGACAATCGAGACGGTCGAATTGGGCACTTCGATGCCGACCGCCGATTTGCCGGGAATCGGCGCTTCGATGCGCACGCTCGTCGCTGCAAGCGCGAGCGCAAGGTCGTCGGCAAGCGACGCGATCTTCGAAATCTTCACGCCGCGTTCGGGACGCAGTTCGTAGCGCGTAATCGATGGGCCGCGCTCGATATGCGTCACCTTCGCGCCCACGCCGAAACTGGCCAACGTGTCTTCGAGCACGTGGGCGCGGTTGGAATCGTCGACAGCTTGCGCTTGTGGCGGATCGAAGAGCGCGAGGTCGGGTAGCTTGTACGCGCGCGTCGAGGCAACCATATCCGCGGGCTCGTAGTCGCCGACAACCGCCGGCGTTACGACGACCGGAGGCGGAACGACGATGGCCAACGGCGGCGCGACAACAACCGGCGGCGCGACAACCACCGGCGGTGCGACGAACACCTCTTCCTCGACATCAAACGGAGAGCGATCGGACTTGGGCAGCGCAAAGGCGTCACGCAGCGAGGCATGACCTTCCGGCAAAGCCAGCGAGATCTTCGGCAGCTTCGGCATACGGATGCGTGACAGGAAGCCCAGGAGCAAGCCGATGAGCTTTTTGACGCTGACTTGCGTCAGCGAGAGCGTGAGCGAAAGCGCGACCACCACCAGGACGATCCACGCGCCGGTGGTCCCAAGCAGGCCGCTGAGCGCCGACCAGATGCCGCCGCCGACGATGCCGCCGCTGCGCGACCCCGCCGCGCCGAACGCCGCGTCGATCATGAGGAAATACGAGAGCGCCGAGGTGCCGAGGGTCGCGATCATGCGCGGCACGTTGATCTCAAGGAAGATGATCGCGCCGAGAAGTGCCACCAGCACCGGGAAAAGCGCGGCGCCCCCTCCAAAGAGTTCGCGCAGCCCGGCCGCCAACGCGCGGCCGGCGTTACCTGCGTGCCCCGGAACCGCGAGAGCGATACCGCACAGAAGCGCCACGGATAAAGCGGCGATCCCGACGATCTCGAGATTCAGCTTCCTTGCATTCGCCTTCCGGCGTACCCGTGCCATTGAGTACAAGCGTTTCGTCGTGAGACTAGGAGATCACTTGCAGAGCCCCACCATTGTCGTCCTCGACGGCGACCAAACCGGAGAAGAATTGCTCGCCGAGTCGCTGCGCGTGCTCGATGAATCGGTCATCGACATACCGCTAGCCTTCGAGCACTACGATCTCTCACTTGAGAATCGCCGTGCGACCAACAACCAGGTCGTACACGACGCGGCCGCGGCGATGCGCGCGCACAAGTTGGGACTCAAGGCAGCGACGATCACGCCGGAACAGACCGGCGATGTCGGCTCACCTAACGCAATCCTGCGCCGCGAGATCGGCGCCAAAGTGATCGTGCGTACCGGTCGCAAATTACCGCGCGTGCGCCCCGTGGCCGGCATTCACGCGCCGATCTCGGTCGTGCGCATGGCAGTTGGCGACGCGTACGGTGCGAAGGAGTGGCGCGAAGGCGAGGGTGTCGACGAAATTGCGTGTCGCACCGAAGTTATCTCGCGCGGCGTGTGCCGATATGTTTCCGAGTATGCCTTCGCGCACGCGAAAAAGGTGGGCGCGAAGGTATTCGGCGGTCCAAAGTATACGGTTAGTCCGGTGTACGAAGGGATGCTCAAGGAAGAGATGGATGCCGCGGCCGCGCGTCATCCCGATGTGCCCTACGATCCGCAGCTGATCGACGCAACCTACGCGCTGTTGCTCTCGAACGCCGGCGACAATCCGCTCGTCATCCCGTCGCTCAATCGCGACGGTGACTGCCTCTCCGATTTAGTGATGGCGCTCTTCGGTTCGATCGCCGGCGCGGAGTCAATCGTGCTGGGGTTCGAAACTGCGACAACCTCGACTCAGGCTTCGCTGTCGCCGAACGTCGTCATGGCGGAGGCACCGCACGGTACCGCGCCGCGGCTCTTCGGAAAAAACGTAGCCAATCCACTTGCAATGATCCTCGCCGCCGGTGCCGTCCTCTCGTACATCGAGGACCGCCGTGCGGCAAACGCGGCGCGCGCTATCTATGAATCCGCGCTCGAAGCCGTCCACGAGGGAATCGCCACTGCCGACCTCGGCGGACATTCCACCACCACCGAGTTCACCGACGCGGTGATCGAGGGCGTCAAGCGAAAGCTCGACGTCTGGTCGACGATATGATCGTGAGTGTAAAGTTTTATACAAACCGGTGCCGCGGAGCCATGGTTCCTTTGCCTACCGTTAAGCAGGCGCCGACCGGGTACCGAACTCATAATAAGGATGTTGGGGGTCATGCAGCGCGCCGTGCAAGGTATTGAACGGGGCAATCAGCGACGTACTTATCGGCAATCGATCGAGCTTCCAATCGCGATCGAGGTTTCCGGCCTGCCCGCCCCGGTGTATGGAACCCTGGTCAACATCTCCGAGACCGGCTGCCGGCTGCGCTCGCTCATCCTGATCGATCGCGACCGCGACGTGCGTTTCGAGCTCAAGCGGCCCGGTCACAAGGCGATTTTGCTGCGCGGACAGATCGTCTCGCGGTCGACGCCTCCGTCGGGCGGCGGCTACGAGTACGGCCTCACCTTCAAGCTCACCAAGTCCGAACGGGAAACGCTGCTCAAAGAGATCCAGGAGATGCAGCGGCGCGAAGCTGCGGCCCGGGCTGACAACCGTCCGCAGACGGTTCCGGCGGCAGCCCCGGCGGCGGCGACCGGTAAGCAGCGCCGTGGCAGCGTTCGCACGCTGGTCGGCTTCCCGGTGCGATATAAGACCCCGGGCAGACCCGCGATCGTCGCCGAGGCCAACGACGTCTCGATGGGCGGCCTGCGCTTGATCTGTCTCGAGAAGCTTGAGATCGGCACGATGGTCGAATTGCGCTTCACCCTTCCCAAGAGCGTCCTCTGGGTCTACCCGGCGGCCGAGGACCGGACCGAGATCACGCCCTTTGGGCCGCGGCGCATCCGGATTCCCGACAATCGCCGGCCCTTCGAGGAGATGATCGTGCACGGGCGTGTCGTTTCGCGCTTCGCGCCGCTGCGTGATCGCGAAGTGTACGGCGTACAGTTTACCGACATCGATGGATACCAACGCGAGGAAGTCGCACGCTTTACGCATGCGGTGCAACTCGCCAAACTCCGGTCGGAATAGACCGGCCCGCATACCAAGGAAAGGTTGCCCCTAATCATGAGCTGGATTCCCAAGAAGAGTACGACTGCAGTGGGTACGGGTACACCCGCGCAAATCGCTGCGCAGGCTGCCCCGTTGATGACCTCTCGCACTGCCGCCGCCTCGATGGAGATGCCGGTCGTGATGAGTGTGCGCCGCCTTCCGGCACCGGTGTACGGCACGCTGATGGATGTAAACACCCAAGGTGCGCGCGTGCGTTCGCTCGTGCTCATGGAGCGCGGTACGGACGTCGAGTTCGATTTGACGATCGCCGGGAACGCGCCGGTCACCGTCAACGGACGGGTCGAAATGCGCCGCAACGCTGTCGCCGGCGCGCGCTTCGAATATCATCTCTCGTTTGCCGCCATGGCTGAACCGCAGATCGACGCGCTGGCGCGCGCCGTGCGTGACATGGAACGCCGCGCGCTCGCATCGCGCTCGATTCAACGCGCCATCGATCAAATTCCGACGACCGACAGCCACCGGCGCGGCAGCTACCGCGCGCTCTCGGCGTTCTCGGCCGACTTCCGTCGCGAAGACGGGGTGTGGTCCGAAGGCAAGGTCGGCGATATCTCGGCTTCCGGAATTCGCATGATGTGTGAAGAGTTGATCGCCATTGGCACCATGCTCGACATACGCATTACGCTTCCATCGAGCGTGCTCTCCGTCTACCCGGAAGAGACCGCCGTGCTCGATCTCACCCAAAGCGTCCCGCGTCGCATCGGCCGCGCCGACATGCGCCGCTCGTTCGAAGAGATGCCATTGCGCGGTCGCGTTGTGACCCGCTTCCAGCCGGTGCGCGAACGTGAAGTCTACGGCGTCGCGTTCATCGAGATCGACGGCTACCAACGCGAAGAGATCGCGCGCTTCACGCACGCGATGCAGCTTTCCAAGATCCGCAACGGTTAACTAACGCAGCGCGATGAGCACAACGCCGGCGAGCGCGAGCGCAACGCCGGCTTTTTGCGTGCGGACGAGCCGTTCGTTGAGCACGATCCGCGCCAGGAAGACGGTGCTCGCCGGATAGAGCGAGGTGAGAACCGCCGCGATCGACAGATATCCCGAGAACGTCGCGAGCACGTAGAGTATGTTGGCGGTCATGTCGAGTACGCCAGCTCCGACGATCAGCCGCCAATCGCCGCGCGCGGGAACCAACCGCGTGCGCGTCACGAACGCAGCCAGCAACAAAAACGTGATCGAAGCGATGCGCGCGGCCAGCAGATTGTGCAATCCCGCGGCCGGATGCGTATAGGACAACAAAATAAAGAACGCACCGAATAGGAAACCGGTGACGATTGCCTCGCGCACGCCGGCCGTTGAAATCTCGCGCGTGCCGCCCGACTCGAACGAGAGCGAGATCAGCACGATCGCGAATAGTGCGAGCACGAGGCCGACGATCTGCCCCACGGTGAGGCGATCGCCGCGCAGCACACCGAAGATCAGCGGCAAGGCTGCCGCCAACACCGCAGTAATCGGTGAGACGATGCCCATCTTGCCGATCGAGAGCGCGTGGTAGAGCAGCGTCACCGCGAGCGCGCCGCACACGCCGGCCAGCGCGCCGAACAGATAGTCGCTCGTAACAGCGTGCGACGGCGTGAACGGCAGCACGATCAAGAGCAAGGCAAAGCCAACTGCCTGCGAAATCACCGCGACCGCGATCATTGCCGTGCGTCGCGTCGCCAAGCCGCCGCAAAAGTCGGCCGCCCCGTACGTGAGAGCAGCGACTAAACTCAGCGCAATGCCGATCGGTTACACTTCCATGACGACGGGGATGATCACCGGGCGACGTTTCGTGCGCGTGTTGATCGCGCGCGAGAGCGTGCTGCGAATGTGTTCCTTCACGGAGTTCACGTCGCGAATCGCCTCGACTGACACTTCCGCAATCGCAGCGCGAAGCTCAGCACGCAGCTCGTCCAAAACGCCGTCCGACTCGGGCAAATAGAATACGCCCTTCGAGATCAGATCCGGCTCGCCGATAATGCGCGCCTCCTCTGCATCGATGGCGATCACCACGATCACGATCCCGTCGTTCGAGAGCGCCTTGCGATCGCGCAGCACCGCTTCGCCCACGTCGCCGACGCCGGAGCCGTCAACCAAAACGTTGCCGCCGTACGTTTTGCCGATCTTGTCGCCGTACTCGCGTGTAAACTCGAGCACGTCACCGTCCTCGGCCGTGAACACGTTCCCCGGTTCGACGCCGGTCTGCACGGCAAGACGCCCGTGCTGCACCAACATGCGGTACTCGCCATGGACCGGCATGAAAAATTCCGGCCGAACCAGGTTGAGCATCAACAAGAGCTCTTCTTGCGATCCATGACCGGAGACATGCGACCGGCCATCGGTTCCGTGGATCACCGTCGCACCGAGCTTGTAAAGATTGTTGATCGTCTTGTAGACGCTCTTTTCGTTTCCGGGAATCGGCGTGGCGCTGATCACCACGGTGTCGCCGGGGACGATCTTGAACTGTTTGTGGTCGCGCACCGACATCCGCGCGAGCCCGCTCATCGGTTCGCCCTGCGAACCGGTCGTCATCACCACCACGCGCTCCGGCGGGTAGCTGTCGATGTCTTCGATCTTGATCCTTGCCTCGGGCGGGATGCGTAAGTAGCCGAGCTCGCTCGAGAAATGCACGACGTTTTGCATCGAGCGGCCTAAGAATGCGATCTTACGCCCGAAACGCACGGCGTGGTCGATCGCCTGTTGAACGCGTGGAACGTTGGAGGCAAACGAGGCGATCACGATGCGACCCTTGGCGCGCTGAAAGATCGCGGTAAAGGCTTCGCCGACGATGCGCTCCGAGAGCGTATGGCCCGGGCGTTCGGCGTTGGTCGAGTCGGACA
>PMUE01000091.1 GCA_003167055.1 Vulcanimicrobiota bacterium
GACGACGATCAAGATGCTGACCGGCATTCTGGTCCCGACCTCAGGCGAGGTCCGCGTCGCGGGCGTCGTTCCCTACGAATCGCGTAGCGTCAACGCCCGGAACATCGGCGTTGTCTTCGGTCAACGCAGTCAGCTCTATTGGGATCTCCCGCTGATCGAGTCGTTTGAACTGTTGCGCGCCATCTACAGCATTCCGCCCGCGACGTACCGCCGCAATCTCGACGAATTCATTGCGCTCTTGGCGATGGACGAGTTTCTGCACACGCCGGTTCGCCAACTTTCCCTTGGCCAACGCATGCGGGGCGACTTCGCCGCAGCCATGCTGCACGATCCGAAGATCGTCTATCTCGACGAGCCGACGATCGGCCTTGACGTTGTCGCCAAAGAGGCGATCCGCGAGTTTATCGCGCGCATCAACGCCGAGCGCGGCACGACGATCATCCTCACCACCCACGATCTCGCCGACGTCGAGCGCCTGTGCCGGCGTATCGTCCTCATCGACCACGGGCTGTTGATCTACGACGGCGACGTCGAGCGGATCAAGGGCGAGTATGGACGCTATCGAACCCTGGTCGTGCGCTTCGAGCACCCCACGCCCACGCCACACCTCGACGGAGCCGAGCTGGAAAGCAGTGACGCGCTCACCGCGCGCTTCCGGTTCGACCGCAATCTCGAACGAGCGGATCTGCTGATCCGTCAGGCAAGTGAACGGTATAGCCTCGAAGACGTCACGCTCGAGGAACCCGACCTCGAATCGATCATCCGCCGCATCTACGTCGAAGGATACGATGCGCGCGCGCAGGAGACCGTACTATGATACTTTCGAGCGGAACGAAGAAACCGAAAATCCATCCCAACGCCTACGTGGCGCCGACCGCGACGATCAGCGGCGACGTGACCATTGGCGCAGGCTGCGCGGTCCTGCACGGTGCGATCATCACGGCCGAGGGCGCGCCGGTAACGATCGGTGCCGACTCGGTGATCATGGAGAACGCCGTGGTCAAGGCCAGCGGCGGCAGTGCAACGCAGTTTGCGGTCACCGTCGGGGACCGTTGCATCATCGGTCCGCACGCCTACGTGGTCGGCGCAACGATCGAGACCGGCTGCATGATCGGAAGCGGCGCGGTTGTCTATAACGGCGTGACGCTCAAGGCTCATACGCGGCTGAATGACGGCGAGACGCGCTTGCCGTCCGGAGATTTCATCGAAGCTGTCTTCAACGTCGAACGGAGCCCCGACGCCGCGGCGAAGGCGGCCCTGACCTACGCACAATTCCTTCGCAAGACGCACGCGCAGGATGCGGTGCTCGACTCGCATGCAAATAAGGCGCCGGCGCGCCGCAGCGCAGGCGAAGAGCCACCAAAGCAGCAGACGACCGAGGTTGACACGGTCGTGGACGCGATGATGCTTGAACTTCAAGAGATGGAGTTGAAGCGTCAGGAGGCGATGAAGAAAAAACCCAAGCGATGACGAGACAGGAATGAATCTCGAGCCCTACGTCGAGTTTGCAAAAAAGGCGTTCGCACGCGAAGCAACCTACCGGCTCGAGGTTTTGACCGAGGTCGGATCGCTCGTGTTGCGCGTGTACTTGCTGCGCTCGCTATGGACGGCGCTGTACTCGCAGAACGCAATACCGCTCAATCTGCCGCTGCACAGCATGATTACGTATGCGACGATCGCGTTGCTGATGTCGTTGATTCTCGAAGTTGACGGCACCCGGTTGATTCGCGAAAAACTGCGCGAAGGCACTATCGCTACCGACTTGATGAAGCCGATCAGTATCCCGCTCTACTTCTTTTCCGACGGCGTCGGTCAAACCGTGCTGCACGCAATCTTGGTGATCCCGTCGCTGCTCTTTGCGCTGCTGCTGGTGCACATCGACGTAGCGCCGCCGGCGACACTGGCGGTCTTTGCGCTCTCGTTCTTACTTGGCTACTGCGTGAACTTCTTCATCAATTTCTTGATGAATTCGGTTGCGTTCTGGACGCTCGAGACGTTCGCGATTCAGCTCATCGTGCGCTGGGTGTCGGACTTGCTCTCCGGGCAAATCATTCCGCTGACGTTCTTTCCCGGCATCTTCGGCACGATCGTCTTCGCGCTACCGTTTGCGGCCGTCTATTCAACGCCGCTGCTAATCTACGTCGGTGTGATAACGCCGGCGCAATGGGCGCTCGCCCTCGGCGTGCAAGCCGCGTGGCTCCTGCTCTTTAGCGGACTCTCGGCGGTCGTGTGGCAAGCCGCCGCGCGCCGGATCGTGATCCAGGGCGGTTGACTTTATCCGTCAGAGCTGAAGCTCTGCCGGCTAAAGTCGCGCGGCTTCGCTCGCGCTAGTCTACGGCGGGGATGTCCCAGAGGACGACGTCGCCGCGGCCTTTGACGCCCAGACGGGGCACGTCGTACAGGCGAACCGCATCGCCCTTGGAGAGCACCTCACCGTTGGCCTCGATTTTACCGTCGGCGACGAAGAGAAAGCCGTAGCGATGGGGCTCGAACTCATAGACGACGGTCGCGTCGTCGATGCGTGAGATCGCGAGCGTCGCGTTTTGCGTAATCCGGATCGGCGCGTCGACCGCAGGATTGCCGCTGACCACGCGCAGCCACGTGTTCGTCCGCTCCTCAGGCGTGAAGTCCATCTGTCCGTAGGTGGGGGCCTCGCCGGTCTTTCCTGGGATGACCCACATCTGCACGAAGTGCAGCGGTTCTACCGGATCGGCGTTGTATTCGCTGTGACGAACGCCGGTGCCGGCGCTCATGAATTGCACGCCGCCGGGCCCAACGATGCCTTCGTTACCCATCGAATCTTTATGCGCGAGCCGTCCACTGAGCACGTAGGTGACGATCTCCATGTCGCGATGCGGATGCGTCGGGAATCCGGCGCCGCCCGCAACGGTATCGTCGTTGAAGACACGCAGCGCGCCCCAATTCTCGTTGTTCGGATCATAGAAGTCGGCAAAGCTGAACGAATGATATGTCTTAAGCCAACCATGATCGAAAAATGCGCGATCCTTTGAAGGCTGAATCGCGAAGGCGGGGGCGATGAGCGTTTTCATTGTGTCACCCTCAATCCGTCTGGGGGGCGGGAAGGTTGCGCAGGCGGCCCAACAAGAGATGATAATAGAGCATACCCCGAACGGGGCCCAGTATCTCTAGTACGCTGTCAAGATTAAGTTCAGAGTCCCCCGAAAGAAGCGCGGCGCTGCGGGCGACGCCCGAATCGCGGAGCGGAAAGATGTCGAGGCGACCGAAGCCACGAAGCAGGACCACAGCGGCGCTCCACGGACCGATTCCGCGCAGCTGCTTGAGTCTTTCGGATGCTTCGAGCGTGGATAGCGCTTCGATCTCTTCGTCGCGTACGTCGCCGCGTGTAAGCGCATCGGCAACCGCGCGCAAATGCGTAACCTTGTTTGTTGATAAGCCCGCCGCGCGCAACGTTACGTCGTCCGCAGCGAGTAATACTGCGGGCGAAGGAAACGGCATCAACGCAACGCCGTTGACGCATACCGGCGTTCCAATCGACGTGATGAGCCGGCGCATGATCGATGCCGCCGCATGAATGCTGATTTGCTGAAAGACGATAGCGTGCACGCAGGCCTCCCACAACGAGGCGTAGCGAGGCGGCTTTACACCGCGAAACGCGCGCTCCAATGGTGCGATCCACGGGACACGCGCGGCGTTGCGCGTCCAGGGCCGCAGATCGACCGCAGTCCCGAGCGTCCGGGCCACGAGGGCAAGCGTCCCCTCGCTCGAGGGGCCGGTGCTTTCAACACAGAGCGTCACGTCGTCGACCTGCGTCACGCGCACGGCCACGATTTCCCCGCCCTTGTCGAAGGCGCGGTAGTAGGCGCCATCGGGCGTCACGACGTCGACCGTGTTCGTTGCCAGCCGGCGCAGCGCGTCCCCCGTGAGATCGAGCCGAAACGGTGGGCGAACGGGGAGAAGCTCGCGATTTGGGAATACAATCATGCATGATCGCCGCGTACGCCCAATATTGGCGCGTGAACGTCCTCACGATGCTCGAGTACCGAGCGAATTTCATCATGTGGTTTGTGTTCACGATCGTCTACCACGGCGTTGCGCTTGCGGCCCTGTACGTCACGATGCAACAGTTCCCGTCGATGAACGGCTGGGACTT
>PMUE01000309.1 GCA_003167055.1 Vulcanimicrobiota bacterium
GATGCGCGCGCACGCGCGGCCGCGATGAGCGCGCCGATCAGTGCGCCCAGACCGAAGACCGCGGCGATCCAGCCATACGTCTGCGGACCGCCGTGCATCGTCTGGAGCGCGAGCACCGGCAGCAAGACGTTGAAGTTGATCGCCAGGAACGACACCACGAACATCATCGTAAGCACGATCGCGACGGTCTTGGTGTGCCGCGCGTAGCGCAACCCGATGCGGATCGACTCCAGGAGCGGTACGCTTGGGCGAATGTCGGCCTGCGTGTGGAATTCGTTCGTGCGCATCACGGCGATCGCCCAAATAACCGGAATGAAGCTGACCGCGTTGAGCGCGAAGCAGACGCCGAGCCCGGTCGTGTCGATTAGGACGCCGGCGAGGGCCGGCCCGATGATGCGTGTGGCGTTGTTCAAACTCGAGTTCAAGGCGATCGCGTTCCCGAGCTCGGAGCGTCCGACGAGTTGCACGATCAGCGCCTGGCGGCTGGGGTTGTTGAACACCAGCACCGTGCCGCGCACGACCGCGATCGCGTCGATGATCCACACGGAAGCGAAATGCGTGAAGACGACCAGGGCGAGGAGCGCCGCGCACAGAGCCATTGCGACTTGGCCGATCAGCAGTGTCATCCGGCGATCCCAGCGATCGGCAAGCGCGCCGCCGAGCAGCCCGAGCACGGCGTAGGGTCCGTAGAAGCAGAACCCGAGCACGCCGACGGCTTGTGCCGAGTGCGTAAGTTCCAGGATCAACCACGACTGCGCCGCGGTTTGCAGCCAGGTGCCGATCTGCGAAACGAATTGGCCCGCAAAGTACAGACGATAGTTGCGATGACGCTGGAGGCTCGCTAGCACTTACGACAAATTAGTCTCTATGGCCGATCTTTCCATTTTTGCCACCGACACCGAGACGCAGCGCTTGCCGGCTGGGCATCGCTTTTTTGAAGCTGGTGAAGACGGCGAGGAGATGTACGTCGTCTTGACCGGTGAGGTCGAAATCAGCTTGCGCGGCAAGGTTCTTGAAATCGTGCGCGACGGCGGGATTTTCGGCGAGATGGCGCTGATCGACCGTCAGAAACGCAGCGCGGACGTGGTCGCCAAGACCGATGTCAAAGTCGCTGCGATCGATCGCAAGCGTTTCCTATTTCTTCTCACTAGGAATCCGTACTTCGCGATTGAGGTCATGACGGTCATGACCGAGCGCCTGCGCAAGTTCGACGACCGCGTCTAAGCGTTACGGTGTAAAATCGGCCGCCACACCCCAGCACGCAAATGCGCTGTTGATGGTCGTGCAGTACTGATAGATGCCGTAGATCGTTCCCGCCGTGGCCTTGAGCGTATCGATGATTTTCGCCGGCGACGTTCCATTCGGGAACGGCGCGTGCTCGATCTGCGGTTCCGAAGCGTTTCTTACCGACACCCAACGCGGACGTTGTGCCGCGGGTAGTTGACCGATCGCATAAAAGGCAAACGCGTCGTCGGTCTCGTTCATCACCCCGAGCTTTTGCAGTCCCTCGGCGTCGCTGCTATCGTCGACGGTCAAGTAGTCGGCCGACACAACGGCCATGGGTTGGGGGCTCGCCGGATTCTTGGCGGTATAGATCTTCGAGGCGCTGACGTCTTTGACGAAGCCGTAGCCGGCGTTGGTCGCAAGCTCGGTGTGGCATTTCTTCAATCCGGGCAGCGCGAGCGGCGTCAGCTTCTCCATCGCATACGTAACGTACGTGCCGGCGGTCGATGCGGTGTTTGTGAGCTCGCTGCCGTCCTTGCTCAAGGCGTCGATCGCCGGAAAGGTCGGATAGGTGTCGTGCACGTGAAAGCGCGCCGCGTCGCAGATCGCGACGTCGCCGCAGTTGATATGGCTGCCGATCCCGCCGGCGGTACCGGTGCTGACGACGAGCTTCGGCTTCAACTCGCCGACGAGCTGCTTGATCACCGTGACGAACGGAAGCTTCGGTCCGTTGGCTTTGGGGTGGAGCTCGTTTTTGAAAAACACCACCTTCGTGTTTCCGACCTGCATCGCGTAGAGGTTTCCGAAGATGCCTTCTTTGAGAAAATCGTCGTCGGCAATCCCGTCGATACTGCTGCGCAGCGTGTCGAAGTTATGCCCGTACGGATACCACGTCTTCGCTCGTGCCGGTGACCATTCGTTGTCGCCGGTAAAGACGTCGAGCAGTGCGCTGGTTTCGAGCTGCGTGTAAAGCAGAACGAGCACGTCGACGTCGGCGCTCACCGCGTCAGTGATTTTCTTCCCGCGCGTATAGTTGCCTAAGTCGATCTGCGCCGGCGCCAATCCGCTCGGCCATGTGACCTTACCCAACTTGACGACGACCGGCGACTGCGAACGCGCCGCTTTTACGAATGCGTCGTTCGGATCGACGCCGTGGAAATCGTCGGACTTGAAAAGTGTTGCCGTCATGAGCGTTCCTCCCCGCGTGGACGCCAAAAGTAGGCAAGTGGCCGTCCCGTCATGCTCGGCTAACGGCCGGCAATTGTCAATGGTCGCAATGGCCTTACGATTAATGTGCGCGTTTGCTGGGAAGAATCAACCTAACTTTCTTATCTGACGAGGAAACACAACGCAATGAGCGATCCGGTTATCGTCCGCGAAGACAGTGGCGGCAATGCCACGGTATTTGCAATCGTCCTAGTGCTGATCGTCGCAATCGGCATCGCGCTCTTTGCCTGGCATCCGTGGTCGGTAACCTCGTCCACGACGCGGACGACGACCACGCAACCTAACAGTAATGCCGGGCCCGGATCGTCGTCGTCAACCACGAACTCGACTACGACCACCAACGGTCACCCGTAGCGCGGATTGCGCGACCGGCGCCCGTCAGGCGCCGGTCGCGTAGGTGTAATGATAACGCCCTTGCAGATATGCAAGCGCCGCGACCCCCGACGGAACCAGCATCGCGCCCGGTAAGAGGTGAGCCCGCAAGGCGTTGGACACGTCCTGCTCGGATTCGCGCGTGGTGCCGGCGCGCACAATCGTCGCGGCTTGTTGGACCAATGCCGTATTGCAGACAAAGAAGTGCACGCCGCGGTGCTGCAGCGTCGTGATTGATGCGTCTTGGTAAAACCCGTGAACGTCGTTTGGATCTTGCGTCGAGCTCGTGCTTCGGCTCGGCGCGAAGATGTTGGTTGACACCACGGCGCCGGTTGGGTCTTTGACGGCGAAAAGCTGGCCCAGCAGATATGTCGTCCACGCCGTATCGTCGTAAAGCAACAGATTCGAGGTGTTGTGCGCCACGAACGCCATCGCAATATTTGCGGGTGCGACGTTGAATCCAAACTGCAACCCATTGAGGCTGTTCTTAACACCCCCGAGGATGCGCGGTTGGAGTTCGCCGGCGTCCCACACCTGCCGGAACTCGGCGTTGGTTGCGACGGCCTTGTCGAACGCGCGCGCATCGAACTGCGCGGCGGTTTCGACTAAACCGATCTGCGACCCCGTGCCCGCACACGCGACGGTGGCGCAGGCGGCGAGCGGAACTGCTGATACGAGAAATGATTTGCGTTGCATGTAGGAAGAATGCGCAGCCGGTGGCACGTACGCCTGCATGAAACACGTGGGCCGTTCAGCCGCGCCGCCACGTTCGTAGGTCTTGCGGTCGATTGCGAGAGCACTTCCCGGCGCGTATTATCAAAGGCCGAGAAGGAGAACACATCATGTTGAACATCAAACTGCAACCCGGCGATTATCAGGGTGACCTGGTTCCGCAACAGAATAGCTCGCACATAAGTCCCGGTGGTCAGCCGTCGATCAAACTCGCGATGGGTAACAGCCTGTACTCACCGGGCGGGGGATTTCGGCTCACCCTGCAGGCCAGCGACGGGAACCTTGTGCTGCAGAGCGTCAACGACGCCACGTTACCGGCGTGGGGCCAGGGCCAGCAATTGAACCCGGCCGCACTTCAATGGACGCCGATTTGGAGCGCCAAGACAAATGGAAAGAGCGTGACGGAAGCGGACATGCAGCTCGACGGCAATTTCGTCGTCTACGCCGGCGGAGTTCCGGTCTTCTCTACTGGTACCAACGGCCAAGAGCACGCGTTTCTGCGATCGCAGGACGACGGAAATCTCGTGATCTATGATCCCAGCGGCTCTGCCGGGTGGGCAACAAATACAAGCGCCGGCGAGGCTCCCGGAAACAACACCTAAGAGCGCATCTTGGAAGAACTAGTGCCGCGTTGTCTTGCCCGCGCACGGCTCTCGCAGAGTCCTGTAATCACATACTGCGCCCCGGCCACTTCGATACGCAAAGATGGGCCTCGCTAGCGCGAAGCCCATTTCTTTAGTCAACCGATACTTGCGTCAGTTGCGAGCAGTTACGTCGGGATAGCTTCTGAACCAATCAGCGTGCTTCTCGCACGGCACGAGGGCCCAAGTATCCTCTGAGACCTTTGACCTACGGCCGTTTGCGTCGCCGCTCCTCGAGCGTAACGAAGGGGCCTTCAGGCTATGCAGCCCGTCCGTCGAGCCTTTCCAAACTGCGATACTGGATCGCCTCGGCGATGTGTTCAGCGTGGATGCCATCTGAGTGCGCAAGGTCGGCGATCGTGCGCGCGACGCGTGCGATGCGATCCAGAGCGCGGGCGGAGAATTGCCGCTTCGCGCTGGCGCTCGCGAGGAGCCGCAACGCCGCATCATCCAGCGGACAATACGTGCGCATCTGGTTCGCCGGTATTTCTGCATTCGCGCCGATAGGCGTGCCGGCAAATCGCTCGTGCGCGACCGTGCGCGCCGCAACGACGCGTTCGCGGATCGCGCTCGAGCGCTCCGCGCCGTCGCGGCGCACCATGTCGTCGAACGGTACGCGCGCGATTTCGATCTGGAGATCGATGCGATCGAGCAACGGACCCGAGAGCTTCCCGATGTACTTCGCAACGCCGGCGTCGTCGCAGCGGCACTCTGCCCCGCGTAAGCCGCGATAGCCGCAGGGACAGGGATTCATCGAGGCGACCAATTGAAACCGCGCCGGATAGGTGAAGGTGCCGGCCGCGCGTGCGATCGTTACCGTACCCTCTTCCAACGGTTGACGCATCACCTCGATAGCACCGCGTCCGAACTCGGGCAATTCGTCGAGAAAAAGCACGCCGTGATGGGCGAGACTGATCTCTCCCG
>PMUE01000181.1 GCA_003167055.1 Vulcanimicrobiota bacterium
ACTCCGCGATCGCGAAGAGCAAGCCGATCGTCGCGGCGGCAAAAACGACGCGCGCCGCTCCGCTCCACGCGATCGATGAAATACTGCGCGGAGCGAGGGCGACGGCGCTTGCCGCGAGCAGCGCGTGCAGTGTCGGCACCATCGCCGCCGACGCGAGGAGGAACGCCGCTGCAGCGCGGATGCCGTGCGTGGCGGCCTCGCGCGAGAACATGCGCTTGATCCCCTCGACCGGCTGCATGCGCTCGAATTTCATCGACGGCGCGACCAACACCGGACCGCCGTTTTGAAGGATGCCGCCGCACGCGCCGCTCGCCGCCGCAACCAGCATCGGCAGCAGTGCGATCGCGACGACTGCGCCGTTGAGCGCGAGCGGCGGCGCGCCGCGAACGGCCGCCGTCAGTGCCGCCTGCGCAAGTACGCCGAACGGTGCTGCGACCGCGAGCACCGTCAGCGCCGCCGAGACAAATGCGAGATTTGCGCCGAACTCCTGTGCGCGCGGCAGATTGCCCTCGCGCCGGGCCTTTGCAATACGCGAGGGCGGCGCGTCAAACGCCTTGTCACTGCTCTCGCTCACGGCATGCTACCGGGGTAGAGCAGGATTGGATGTGCCGCTCGCGCAGCCAGCAGCGGAACCGAAACCATCGTCACCAGTAGCACGGCGCCGAAGACTAGCGGAAAGGAGAGCGAAAAGCCGACGAAGCGTGGAATCGCGCGTGCAAGTGCCGCGAGCCCGACTTGCACGACGAACGCGAGCGCGACGGCCGGCGCTGCTACCGCGACGGCAACGAGCACGATGGTACTTGCAAGCGTCGCTGCGAACGCAAGCCATTCGTGCGGATCGAACGGCGCGCCCGGCGCGATGTGCGCGAAACTTTCGGAAAATGCGAGCACCGTGATGCGGTAGGCGCCGAAGAGAAAGTATCCGCCGGTAAACGCGATCGACCACACGCGGCCGAAGCCGCTCGGCGCGACGAGCTGCACGCTGGGCGCGATCGCCTTGACGCCGACGTAGTCGTCGAGCATCCGGCCTCCCGCATACGCCCCGTCGTAGAGCAACGATGCGCCCATGCCGATCGCGGCGCCAAGCAAGAACTCGACGACGAGCGCAACGACCAGCGCGATGCCGTCGGGATGCGCGCCGCGGACGCCCGGTGCGATCGCCACCGTCAACACGAGCGCGACGCCGGCACGCAGCGCATGCGGCACGCTGGGATGCGAAAATCCCGGCGCGCGCGATGCGAACCCGGCACAGCGCGCAAAAACCAGCCATGCCGTCACGGTCACGGCCCGTACACGAGCGCCGGAATCGCCGCGAGCGCATCGTGGAAAAGCTGCGCACACGACCGCATTCCGAACGCGCCGAAGAGCGCGACCGTCAGTCCAACCGCGATGACTTTGGGCAACAGCGTGAGCGTCTGTTCCTGCACCTGCGTCGCGGCTTGAACGATCGCAATCGCTGTCCCCACAATAGCTGCGATAAGCAGCACCGGAACGCAGAGGACCGCGGCCAGCACCATCGTCTCGCGCAAGAGCGCATCGAATGCGTCCATGCGCCGACGGTACGGAAGCGAGGTTACATCAGTGTTGCCGCGGCAAAGACGGCGTCAACGAACCAGCGCAACCGCGAAGCCGTCGTAGCCCTTCGCTCCGACCGTCTGGATCGCGGTCGCCTGCAAACGCGGATCCGTCGCCATCATCTCGAGCACCCGGCGCGTTCCGACCAGGTCTGGGTCGCGACTCTTCGCGTCGGTGACCGCGCCATCTCGGACGACGTTATCGACCACGATCACCGTCCCGGGATGCGAAAGCTCGAGACCGCGCGCAAGATAGTTCGGATTGTTTCGCTTATCGGCGTCGATGAAGATCAGATCGAACGGCTCTGCGTGCTCCGCAATGAGCCGGTCGAGCGTCTGCAACGCCGGCCCAAGTTCAACCGAGACGACGCGCTCCAGGCCCGCCGACTCGAGATTCGTGCGCGCGACAGCCGCATGCTCCGGATCGATTTCCAGGGAAATGACGCGCCCGTTCTCGCCCACCGCGCGGCCAAACCAAATCGCGCTGTAACCACCGAGCGTGCCGACTTCGAGCACGCGGCGTGCGCCGGCGGACTGCGCGAGCAAAAACAGGAGCTTGCCCTGTACGGCCGAGACCGCGATCGGCGGCAATCCCGCCGCGGCACTGGCTGCGAGCGCGCCCTCGAGTGCGGGGTCATCACCGACAAACAGTTCGGCTAGATATTGGTCGACGCGCTCGCTGCGATCGATATCCATCAGAGCGCGAACGTCGGGCGCCACGCACTGCCCGCGATGAGCGCAGAAACGATCGCTCGGGTCGCCGGCGAACGATTGAGCGTGTAGAAATGAATGCCGGGCGCGCCGCGGCTCAGCAGCTCGGTCGCCTGCAGGGCCGCATATGCGACGCCGAGGTCTTCGACCGCTTTGGGGTCCTCGCGCCGCAGTTCGAGTTCACGCAACAGCTTGGGTGGAATCGAGGCCCCAATGCTCGACGTAAAGCGCGCGACTTGCGAAGCACTCGTGATCGGCATCAGGCCTGGAATGACCGGCACGTCGACGCCGATCGCGCGCGACGCCGTGCTGAACTCCGCGAAGCGATCGTTGTCGAAGAACAGTTGACTGATCAAGAAATCGGCGCCGGCGTCCACCTTGGTCTTCAAATAGGCGAGGTCGGCTGCAGCGCTCGCCGACTCGCTATGCGTCTCGGGATAACACGCCGCGCCGATGCAGAAATCGTAGTTGCGCCGCAACATCGCGATCAAATCGCTCGCGTGGGCAAATCCGCCCGCCGGCGCTTCAAATGCAGCCGCACCTTTTGGTGGGTCGCCGCGCAGCGCCAACACATTTTCGATGCCGCCTCGCGCGAGGACGTCAAAGAGCGTCCGCAGTTCCGCACGCGTCGAGCCGACACACGTGACATGCGCCATCACTGTGAGACCGATGTCGCGCTGTATCGTTTTGGCCAGCCGCACCGTCCGCTCGCGTGACGAGCCGCCCGCGCCGTAGGTAATCGACACAAACGCCGGCCGAAGCGGCGAGAGCAATTCGATCGTTGCAAGGAGCGCGCGCGAGCCTTCGTCGTCCTTGGGTGGAAAGAACTCGAACGAAAAGAACGGCCGCTGTGTCGCGAGGGCATCTGAGATACGCACGGTCTCTTATGCCTTATCTAAAGCTCGTGGCTACGCCTCCGCAGATAAGCGCCCAGCCGTCGACCATCACGAAGAGCAGGAGCTTGACGGGCAGCGAGACGACCGGCGGACTGAGCATCATCATGCCCAGCCCCATCAGCATAGCGGCCACCGCGAGATCGATCGCGACGAATGGCAGATAGAGGGCAAACCCGATCGCAAATGCGCCGCGCAACTCGCCGACGACAAATGCCGGGACGACGACGCTCAGGGGCGCCGCGCCTGGCGCTTCGCCGCGGCGGCGGGCGACGCGTTCGAAGAGCGCGATATCCGCGACACGCGTTTGCCGCAGCATGAAACTGCGCAGCGGTGCCGAGGCCCGATCGAGCGCTTGCGATTGGGTAAGCGCGCCGCGAGCGTACGGTTGCACGGCATCACGGCCAATGCGCTGGAGCGTCGGTGTCATCACGACGAGGGTGAGCACGAGCGCGAGCCCGGAGAGCACGGCATTGGGCGGCAACGCCGACGCGCCGATGGCCGAGCGCACCAGCGAGAGTACCACGACGTTCCGCACGAACGACGTGCACATCATAAAGAGAAACGGGATGATCGCAAGCACGGTAAGACTTGCAAGGACGTCGAGCGGGAGCGAGGCGTGACCGCGGCCGGCGACGTCGAAAAGCCCATCCATATGAAAAACGGTGACGCATGCGCATCACCGTTTTGTGGAAAAATGATTGCGAGGAAATAAACGGCTAGGTGTTGATCGGCGGCCGCGAGATCAGTTCGGTAACGCGCACGCCGAAGTTTTCATCGACCGCGACGACTTCGCCGCGCGCGATCAATTTGTTGTTCACCATCAGATCGATGGGGCCGCCCGCTAGGCGATCCAGCTCGATGATCGAGCCGGCGCCAAGCTTGAGCACTTCGGCCACCGACATGTGGCACGTACCGAGTTCCGCCGTCACGCTCAGCGGCACGTGCAAGAGCACGTCGAGATTCCCGCGATCCTTGAGCTTTTTTGCATCGACAGTGGTCATCGTTCCGGTGCGTCCCTTCCGGCTGGAGTGCGGTCAATCGCCATAGCGTAGTATCGGCCGTACACGCCGCATTCGCCAGTCCCAAGCGTCCTCCCGGCAAGTAAAAGCGCCCCACGAAGCGCTCCGGCCGGTACGGCCAGGACCGTTCCCGGCTCGAGCGCGCCGAGCTCGGACGTGGGATAGTGCCCCATATCAACCCGCGCGCACAGATCGATCGGCACGTCCATCACGTCGTCAAGGCCGATGCCCGGATGCATTTCAGGCACGGGATCCCGGCTCAGCGCAATGCCTACACGAGCATAGACCGGCCGTTCGATTTGCAACTCGAAGTACGTGACAAACCCAACCAGATCGGGTTGCCGCTCGAGCACCGGTTCGCGCACAGCGCCTCCGCAGATTGGTCCGAACTGTAGAGCGATTGCTTGCACGGTTCGCGCAAGCACGGTTTCCTCGATGCCCGAGAGTGCCGTCGCGCGAGCCTCGCGCTCGCCGAACGCCGCGCCCGCGAGCGCCGATGCGTCGGCCGGACGAATGATCACGGCCGCGTCGGCGCCGGCAGTTCGCAGACGGTATATCGCCGCGTCGCGCGCGATCGCACTCCAGGCATCCGGCGACGGAATCACCGGCGCGTAGAGTTTCATCGCTACCGGTTCTCCGAAAAGCGTCGCGAGCGTTTCACGCACCGCAGTGGCCACCACACACGCCGCGCTAACCGGCAGCGCCGATCGCTCCGTGAATGCAATCGAACGGACGCGCCGGCCACCGCGCGATTCGTAGCGGCGGCTGAACACCAACGCTTTCACTTCAACAAGTCCATTGCGGTTTTGCTCGTACCTCCTTGGGCCTTATGCGCGGCCTGCAATGCGTCGAACGCCACGTAGGCTTCTTCGAGCCGGTCAAGGCTTCGGTCGAAATCGATGCGGCTGGTTTCCCGCTGCATCGGCGCAATTCGCGCGAAATTTCCGTCGCCGGCGCGACCGACGTGGGGTACGATGCCCGCTGGCGCGAGAAAATGATTGGCATCGGACGCGGCGAGTTTCGTTGCCGCGGGAAATCGTGCAAGCGCCAGCCGACCGACGACGACGCGCTCGCGCTCGGACGCGCCGGTTCGTGGGTCGATGATCGCGCGATCGTAGGATAGCGTTCCGTCGGGCTCGATGCGCAGGCCGTTGACCCGGCCAAGCGCCGCGTCGACATCGTCGACGTGTAACTCGCTGGTCGCGCCGGCCGGCGAATGAAATCCAAGTACGGGGCGCCCGTCGGCACCGACGAGTGTCCCATCGCGCAACGCAAATCCACCGTCGCGTGTGTAGGTCGTGCGTCTGCGCTCGTCGGTCGTGACGAAATACGCATCGGCCGGCGCGGCGACGGACAGCGCGTCCAGCGCCATATGGGAAGCAGCGCGGTCGGTGACGACGTCACCGAATTGCGAGGTTGCTCCCGGCGTGAATGCGTGCTGCACGTCCTGTGAGCGCGCGACGATGCGCTCGAGCGCGTCATCGGTGGCGGCGTTGATCATCATATCGCGTTGCCCATTATTGAACGGCGACCGAGAGTGTGATGCCGCGCACCGCAAGCGCGTAGCGTGCTTGGTCGAGCGCGCGCGCCACGCCGGCGCGCAGCGTCGGAGGGCACACCGCTACGAGCCGCATCCCCGACGCACCGGTTTGCAAGGCGACGTGCACGCGTGCGTTGGTCCCATCAAGGGTAAACGTTGCGCGCCGAATCTTCCGCGCTGGATCGAGAAATGCCCATTCGATGCGCCGCGCGAGCGGCAAGCGTCCCGCTCGGCGCTCGACCGGTCCTGCGAGGGTGTGCGCGCCCCCGGATGCGCGCAACGCCTTGCTCGTGCCCAGCGGGTCTCGAGCACGGCCGGTCTCGTGATGCGGCAGGGGCCGTGAACCGATACGTGCGGCCTTTGGCACGCTCGACGGCTCGCGCACGGCCGTTGCCGGCACGTTACGCGCTAAACGCAGTGCTGAGTACCATGCTTGGGAGAGGGCGCGGCGATCGATCGCGGCGAGCGGTGCGGTGAGAATACTGTAGCCGAGTTGCTGCGTGATCATGCCGGTATCGTCGCCGAAACTCGTCAACGCCGTGTCGCCGATTCATTGCCGAATTACTGCGGCACCTTGCGGTCGTGGCCGTCGTCGAAGCCTTGCGCCTGCTGCAAGAACAACCCGTGATTGGCAAGATCGAAGGTCACGACGAAATTGCGCAGCGAGGCGTAACCGACGTTGCCACCGTCGTTACGATCGGCAAACGCACCAGTCGTACCGAGTACGACATCGGTGTAGCGGTTGAACAGCCGGTACGGACCAAGCTGCAGCACGCTCACGATCGCCCCGACCGCCGACACCGAACCACCGATGCCGCTGTTGAGCCGCGGACCGAGCTGGGCGAGCGAGACGAGTCCCGGGTGTTGGTCGACAAAACTCTTGAAGAGCAAGAGCTCCCGCGAATCGCCGGTGTCGACGATCACACGCGTCGGCGCATTTTGAATCGTTGCGATGACTTCCGGAAGCTCTCGATCGGTGTCGACTTCGAGGCGTGCGCCGTCGGGCGCGAGCGTGCCGGGTTGCGCGATGGTCAACGTTCGTTGCGTCGGATCGAAGCGCAATTCGGCGGCTGCGAAGAATGGATAGCCGAGAATTCCGTCGACGCTCGTCTGCGGAAACGGCGGCAAGTGCAGCACGGTGGCGACGTGCATCGGAAACGTGACGCCGCCGAGGACGATTGGTGGGGCCTCGACGATGCCCGGACTCGTCAGTCTTCCCGCGCCGGTGATTTCCACCGTGCCTTGCGGATGCAATCCGAGCTTGGCGGCCAGCGTCGTGTCGAACACGTCGGCTTGCGCTGCCGAATCGATCAAGAACGTGTAGGGCTTGCCCTCGATCGAGACCCTCGCAAAGATCAGTCCGCCGCGCTCATCGTATGGAACGGTCACCGCGGTGGCGTTGT
>PMUE01000008.1 GCA_003167055.1 Vulcanimicrobiota bacterium
CCGTCGTGAACACGCACGATCCGGCGGTGAGCAACACCGTGACGCAAGCGGTGGTCGAGCGTTGGCGTCACAAGCGCGCGAGCGGGATCGAATACATCGAACTCACCGATCTCCCGGAGAATCACGACATCATCGATCCCGACAATCCGCTCGCGCGAACGGATCTGGTCTACCCCAAGCTGATCGAGATCCTCGCGCTTTAACCTATTTGTTGAACCAGAAGCGATACCAACCATTGTTGAGCAGATGAAGTGTTGCGGTTATTCCTTGCGGATTGGTACTGCTGTCGATGTCGTACCGGTCGTATGTGTTGGCAAAGCTCTTCCCGCTGCAGTCGGGGCTTTGGTACACGTCGACGTTTATTTTGGCGTAGCTCGCCTGTTTCCAGATACTAAAGTTGAACGTCGCGGATTGTCCCGGAAGAATGATGTGATGTTCGCCCGAGTAGTACTCTTGCGTGTTTATCCCGCGGGGCCGCTGGTACAACGTGAACATGGCGCACTTGTTCGAATCATTGATGGCCTTGATGCTATCTAAATAGGCGTTGGCTTTAAGCGGTACGCAGATGCCGAATAGCACCATTGCCGCAACAATCCAATGGAAAAGCTTCATTTTATCTCCGATGCTACGCCAGTATAGCATGCTTCTCGCGCTTTAAGTTATTGAGCGATATAGCTTGTAATGAACGGCTCTTGTGCCGTTTCGTTAAAGGCGCCGAGAGTGACGGTCAGCGCCCTACCGCTTACCGTGCACGCGTACGTATACGCCCCTGCAAGGTAAGCTTGTCCGCCGGATGCAAATCAGTAGCTGGCCGGTTGCGCGAGCGTCACGACGCAGGTATTGGATCCGACGTTCATCGTCTGAAAGGTGCAGCTTCCAGCTTGGGTTGTCGGAGCAGTGGCCCCCACCTTTGGGGTGAGCATTGGGGCGAGCGCTGCGCCGGCGCATCCAGCTACGAATAGCGCAATCGCGAGCGCATACAAACGCAAGTCCTTAATCACACTGCCATCCTCTCATGCGATCAGTGTAGCATGCTTCACTCGTAATTCTTCGATTCGGCCCAAAGCCGAGCGACTGGGACCTTTAGGCCACGGCAGATGTTGATGGGGATGTCGTTTTCGTAGCCGATTGCCCACGGTGTATGGAGTACCGTCGCAATCGTGCGCGAGGTGAAGTAGTGTTCTTTGGCCCAGCACGTCCCGTTGATTTGCACCAGCACGCGGCCGTCATAACCGTCCGGCCCCCACAGCCAATACTGATTGTGCGTGCTGATGACCGGAATACCCGGCGTGAAAAACTGCACGGCCGCCGCTTCACCGTAATTGCCGCCGAAGACCACCGCCACCGCGCGATCGCTGGGCGGCAGCGATTCGTAAACGTTCTTCACCGCGGCGGCCATCTCGGGCCAGCCGTGCATGTCGGCCCAGTCGCCCGGAAGCGTCGACGTCTCGCGATTGTGTTCGGTGGCGAGCACGCTATTCGACGTGTGCGTGATTGCGTTAACGCGGTCTTGATATACAACGAAGTCAGGCTCGGAGAGAATCGGGAGCGAGTACGGAATGAACACCGGGCCGAGGATGAGCGTGTAGGCGACGATGGCGACGCGTGCGATTCGCGCGCGTGAGGTCCACGATTCGAGTTGCGCGCCTCCGGCCGCCAGTAGAATTGGATACACGTCCGCGGGGTAGTAGTGCTTACCGTGGGAGAGCATCATCTCGGCAATTAAAATCACGTACGTATATCCCAAGAAACGATACGTGCCGTTGCGCAGGAACCAATACAGCCCGATCACCCAGGCCGGGAAGAGAAACAGATTGGTGATGAGAATCTCTTGCAGTAGATAGACCAACGGTCCGACGATGATGTTCTTGCCGTTTTGTCCGTTGCGCAACAGTTCCCACATCGGGAAACCGTAGTGCGCCTGCCACAGGAAGTTCGGCAGTGCGATGACGAGCATCAGCGCGGCGCCGGCGACGAACCACCAATTCGCGAGGATGCGGCGCTGCGGCGTCAGCAACAGACCGGCGAATAACGCGACGAGGAAGAAGAGCACGGCGTACTTGCTCTGGATCGCGATGCCGCTGACCAAGCCCGCTGCAAGCCAAAGCCGAGGACTCGCGCCTTTGACAATGCGAACGACCAGCAGTGCGAGCAGCGGCCACGCCCATAATCCGATCTCGTCGGGCCCGACTTTCTCTCCGAAGCTCAGCAGCACGCCGGTGAAGAGGAAGGCGAGCGATGCCATCACCTGCGCGAAAACGCCACCGCCGAATTCCAGTACGAGCAGACACGTAACGTAGACGCCGGCCGCCGCGCAGAACGCGGGCACGAGCCGCAGCAAGAAAAGTGAATGTCCGCCGAGCTGCGTGAACGCCGCCAGCAACGGCACCACCGGCGGCTGATCGACGTAGCCCCATTGCGGGTGGAAGCCGCAGATAATGAAGTACAGCTCGTCGCGGAAGAAACCGTAGTGCGCGTTGCCGATCGCGTGCACGAGGAAGACGACGGCGGCGGCAATCCACGCCACACGATGATTCATGTCCGGGCTCCTTATTTCAGTAAATCCGGGCGTTGGGCCGCATATCGCCGGCTCCAGCCGATCTCGGTCCCGTCGCGCATCAGGATCTTGTAGTCGCCATGGAACCAGGGGTGGATCTCGGCGATTTCGTCGATGTTCAGCGTCGAAGTGTTGCTGGCCAGAATTGCGCCGGGGCGGCAGATGCGGTCTAAGTCTAGGAATACGGCTTTTTTCAGCGCCATACCCTCGAACACCGCTTCCACCACCATGTCGACCTCGCGGAAGGCATCGTAACTGAGTACCGGCGTGATTAATTTCAGACGTTCATCAACGAATGCCTGGGTAAAACGCCCGCGCTGCACTGAACTGGCATAATTCTTTTTTATTTTGCCCATACCCAGATCGAGTGCTTCCTCGCTCACGTCTTTGAGCACCACAGGAATTCCCGCGTTGGCAAACACCATCGCGATTCCTCCGCCCATGGTTCCTGAACCAACGATTGCCGCACGATTTACCGGAACCACCGGCGTTTCCTTGGGGATGTCGGGGATCTTTGCTACTTCGCGTTCGCCGAAGAAAACATGGATGAGCGCTTTCGACTGATCGGAGAAAAGACATTCGGTAAAGAGTTTCGCCTCGACTTTGCAGCCTTCCTCGAACGGCAATTTTGTCGCTGCCTCCACCGCGTCAATCGCTGCCAAAGGCGCCTTCTGCCCTCGTTGCTTTTTCTGGGCCGCCGCGCGCGCCGCGGCGAAAATCGCCA
>PMUE01000366.1 GCA_003167055.1 Vulcanimicrobiota bacterium
TGCCGTAGCCGACGTCGCCGCAAACGAGCCGATCCATCGGCTGCGCTTTTTCCATGTCGAGTTTGACCGCTTCGATGGCTTTGCGCTGGTCGGGCGTGGGCTCGTAGGGAAACGCCTCTTCCATTTCGGCTTGCCACGGCGTATCCGGCCCGAATTCAAAGCCTTTGCTCAGTTCGCGCTCGGCGTAGAGTGCCACCAGTCCGTCGGCGATCTTGGCAAGCGACTCGGAGACGCGCGACTTCGTGCGCGCCCAGTCGGCACCGCCCATCTTGGAAAGCCGGGGCTGTTGCCCTTCGGCCGCGGAATACTTCGTGACTTGGTGCATTTGCGTGACCGGCACCAGCATGCGGTCCGACCCCGCGTAGGCGAGATCGAGATAGTCTTGGGTTGCGCCGAGGATCGTTTCGGTACGTAGGCCCAGATATTGGGCGATCCCGTGCACGGCGTGCACGACATAGTCGCCCACGCGCAGATCGGCCAGTGTAACCGGGACGCCTTCTTTGACCGCGCGCAGTTTGACGCGCTTGGGCGGCGCGCCGAAGATTTCGCGATCGCCGATGACGCGCAAACGCAGGTCCGGGATGGTAAAGCCGGCCTCGATCGATCCGTGATCGATCACCACGCGATCCTGCGCGATCCCAGCTGCGCGCAACAAGTCGGCGGTGCGCGATACCGCGCTGCTGACGATGTGCAGCGATTCCCCGGCAGCCACCCATTCACGCACGCTCTGTGAGAAGAGTTCGATCTGCCGGTTGAAGTGTTCGACCGGGCGGCAGTCGAGCACGTGCGAAGCATTCGCGCGCGGCAGCCATTCCATGCCGTCGTGGCGCTCGATCGCGCCGGGAAAAATCAGCAGCGGATGCGCGCGCATCGCCGGGGCGAGATCGGCCAAACGCGGATGCGGCGCGGCGACCTCCGCGAGCAGCGCGTCGTCGACCTCGGAATCGCTGACCGAAAACTCGCCCGATTCGACGCCGGCGAGCAGCACGCTCTGCTCGCGCGAGCGTTCCTCTTCGAGCGCGAGTTCGATGGTTGCAAGCATTCCCGGTTCATCAAGCACGACGATCGCGTCGCCGCGCAGGTAGTCCAGCAGCGTGGTACGTTCATCATATGCGAGGGGAAGCCACGATGCCGGCAACTCGCTGCCGCTTTCAATGTAGGTCGAAAGCGAACTGCGCACCGCGTCGGGCCCCTGGTAGCGCTCGAGGATCCGCGTGCGGTAGTGCGCTTCGCGCGGGATCTCGCTCCACGGCGCGATCTCGATCGAGGCACGCTCGCCCTCACTGCGCTGCGACGCGAGGTCGAACGGACGCATGCTCTCGATCGCGTCCCCGAAGAACTCGATGCGAATCGGTGCATCCTCGCTGGCTGCAAACACGTCGAGAATGCCGCCGCGTACCGCGTACTCACCGACCGCGCTTACCACGTCGGCGCGGATGTAGCCCAATGCAAACAGCTGCTCTTGCAACCGCTCGAATCCCGGCTCATCGCCGACGCGAAGTGTCAGCCGCAGTGCGTCGAAGAGCGCGCGCGGCATGAGGTACTGCCGCAGCGCAGCAACCGAGGCGAGCACCAGGCGCGATGCGCCCGACGCGAGATCGGCGAGCAGCGTCATTCGGGCGCTGCGCTCGGAGGGGCTTTCGATCGCGCCGAGGGCTTCGTCGCGCGAGCGCAGCAAGGCCACATGCTCGGGGTCGTCCTCGCCCAAATAATAAAGAAGATCGGCGAAGGCGCGTTCGGCGACGTCGGGCGTCGGCACGATCACGAGCATCGGCCGCTCGAGCGTGCGATAAAGCGCCGCGAGCAGGGCCGGTCGCGCCGCTGCGATGGTTTCGTGCGCTGCGTAGACGCCGGCGCCGGTGCGCAGTTCGTCGACGATCGGGGCGAGCGCGCGCGGCGACGCGGCGAGCGTGCGAAGCAGCGCGTCGTGCGATGCGAGGGTTGGTGTAGCGGTTTGGGCGGTCACGGGCCGCTGATTATAGCACAAGCGGTGCGTAGGCGGTTAGGGCGATGGCGCCTAGTGCAAGCGAGGCCGGCAGGTTCGGCAGCGCGGCTGCGTCGGGGAGGTAACGAAGCAAGGCCGCACCGGTGACTGCAAGCGTGGTCGCCACGACGCGACGGTCGCGCGCGAACGCCGCGATCGGGAGCAGCCACAGCGCGTACCACGGATACGGATTCGGAATTGCTATCCACGCGGCGAGCGCGAGCACACACCACCGGTCGAGCGGTGCGTGCACCGTGCGCATGCGCAGCAGAACGGCGAGCGCGATGAGCACGGAGACTGGAATGCCGAGCGCTTGCACCGAGGCGAGCGCGACATAGTGACCGTGCGGCGCGAGGTTCGCTCGCAAGCCCGCGATCAACGCACGCGATCCAATCACGACGACGGCGCAGCCGACGATCGTGCCGCCGAGCACCGCACGCGCGTCGCGCCGCGATACGATGCGATCGGCGGCCAGCGCCAACGATGCGGCAAGCGCCGGAAGTTTGATTGCCGCTGCGAGTGCGACCACCGTTGCGCCGATGGCGGGTGCCCGGCGCGCGATCACGATGCCGAGCAACACCACCGCAACCATCAGCGAATCGTTGTGGCCTTCGGCCGCGGCGAAGATCGCGATGGGATTACACGCGACGAATGCCGCTGCGCGCGCGCCGCCGAGGATGCCTGCGAGGTAGCCGCACGCAACGAGCGCAAGACATGAAATCACGCGGAAGCTCATCAATACCGCGACCACGCCGAACGGCGAGCACGCCGTCACCAGCGCGCGCGCCAGCGCGACGAAGGCTGGACCGTACACGCAGATCGGCACCGTGACCGGGCGCCATTGCCAATTCGCGGCGGCGATCAATGCATCGCTGGCGGCTGCGTGGTGAACGTACGGATTCAAACCCAGCCGGGCCATCTCGCCATAGGCCGCGTAGGCGTACACGTCGCTCGAGAGCAGTGGAAGCCACCACAGTGCGGCAAGCAGCGCGAGGCCGGCTGCCACGAGCGTGCCCGCGATCGAGAGCGGTGCGCGCAACTGCAGTACGTAGATGATACATGCCGCACCGAGCGTCGCGGCGAGCACGAGCCACATCGCGGCGCCGTAGCGGCCCCACTCGGTCGCGACCGGCAGCGGCTGGGCAAGATCGACGGCGAAGCGCAACGGTGCACGCGCGAGCAGCAGACGCGACGCCACCGCGCCGAGCGCAATGACGATCGCGATCCCCGCAAGCTTCATGTGCCCTAACGTGATTTGCGCGCGAGCGGCTCGGCAATGCCCAGCGCAACCAGCGCGATCCACGCTTCGGCGACCTTCGGGTAAAAGACCAGGTCGTCGAAGAAGCCGTGAAGCGCGAACGCGCAAGACGCGGCAAAACCGGCAAGTGCCCACGGCGATACGCGCACGTATGCGACCAACGCGCGTAGAACCGTAAGTATCCATGCAGCCGTCGCGCCGAGGAGTACGATTCCGCCTTCCGCCGCCGCCTGCAGGTACCAGCTGTTGGCTTGCGTGCGCACGCCCGGCAATCCAGCCTGCGCCAATTCGAATTGATAATTCCCGGCGCCGATGCCAAGCAACGGATGACGCAAGAAGAAGAAGCGCGCGGCTCGCCAGAGTTCGGCGCGATCGCCGATACCGGTTCCTTCGCCGCTAATGTCGCTTTCGCGTTCAAAGATGGAAAGAAACCCGACGTGCGCGCGAATCGCCCACATTACGTCGTTGAGGTAGCCGATCGCAAAGCCCGCGAGGAGCGTCCAGAGCTGCACGATGCGGCGCGGCTCGATCAGCGCGAAGATCACGAGAATCGCCAACGTGGCAAAAAACGCCGCGCGGGAGAACGTCAACGCGAGTGCCGCACCGCAAACAAAAAGCAGCAGCGCCGAAGCGCGGCGCGGGACGTGCATGTGCCAGGCTCCGACCGCCGCGATCGCCGCCTCGAGGTAACCGCCGAACTGATTGGGACCTTCGAGCACGCCCGCGATTCGGGGAACGACCGTCGAACCGAGAACCAAGCCGGAGGTCGCGCCCAACGCAAGATCCGAAAACGCGCTCGCAACGACGACGAGAATCGACGTGAAGAGTGCGATGCGAACGAGTCGCTCCGCCGGATCGGCGGCATACGCGACAAGAATCGCGCAGAAGAGCGCGAGGTATTGCGCCCATTTGAGCGTTTCGCGAACGGCTTCAGCCGGGTGAGCCGCGACCACGATGCTGAGACCCGTCGCAACCACGACGGCGCCAAGAGCGCCGGCGACGTAGACCACAGGCTGCCGCGCGAGCATCTTCCATGCGCCGGGCGTGCCGAGCAGTCCGACGATGACCCCGATCAGCATCGCCTTCGGTGCCGTCAGGGTGGTGCCGAAAATTGCATGTGCGCCGGCAAAGGGTGTTATAAAAACGAGCAGCGCGGCGCCCCTACCCGGACGGCGCATCGTAAGGACCGCCGATCCGGCAAAAAGTACGGTAAATGCGAGCAACCAGAGCGGATCGAGCGCCGGCACGATCGGAAAACGCTCGGCGATCGGGTGGTAGGGCACGCAGCGCTTTTCGCGGGAACAGCGAAGAGCAACTGCAATGGACGACGTTTCGATGCGGCGGGCGATCGAGCGCAAACGTGACGGTGAGGCGCTCGAGCCGTCGGTATGGGATGACGTCATCGCTGCGTACTGCAGCGGTGATGTCGACGATGCGCAGATGGCTGCACTGGCCATGGCCTGCGTGTGGCGCGGGCTCGAACCCGCCGAATCCGTGGCTCTAACGCGTGCCATGGTTGCGAGCGGTGCGACGCTTCGCTATCCCGAGGGAATGTTCGTCGTCGATAAACACTCGAGCGGAGGCGTGAGCGACATCGTCTCGCTCGTCGCCGTGCCGTTGGTCGCCGCGTGCGGCGTGCGCGTAGCCAAACTGTCGGGCCGTGCGCTCGGCCACACCGGCGGGACGATCGACAAGCTTGAGGCGATCGAAGGATTCAACGCAACCTTGCCGATGGACGTCTTCGTGCACCAAGTCGAACGCGTCGGTTGCGCAATCGCCGCGCAGAGCGACGCATTCGTCCCCGCCGACAAGCGGCTCTATCATTTACGCGATCGGACGGCAACCGTCCCGAGCATCGGATTGATCGCGGCCTCCATCGTTTCGAAGAAGATTGCGGGTGGAGCAAACGCGTTCGTGTTTGACGTCAAGTGCGGAAGCGCAGCGTTCATGCGCGACGTCCGGCAAGCTGAGGCGCTCGCGCGCATGCTGGTGGATATCTCCGAGCAGTTTGGGCGCAAGGCGCACGCTATCGTGAGTGACATGAACGAGCCCCTCGGCCGATGCATCGGCACCGGCATCGAAGTAACCGAAGCACGCGAAATGTTGCGTGGCGACGCCGGCGACGAACGTGCGCGCTCGGGCTGCGTGCAGATTGCCGCGGCGATGCTAGAACTCGGCGGTGTCGGCGACGCGCGGGCGCGAGCGATGCGGGCGCTCGAGGATGGCTCAGCTTATACGAAATTCGTCGAGATGGTCGAGGCGCAAGGCGGTAGCCGTGAAGCGCTCGAGGCGCTGGCTCCCGACGAGCGCGTGACGAAATTGCGTGCCTCGACCGAAGGCGTTGTCGTGGCGATCGATGCGGTCCGGCTCGGCCACGTCGCGCGCGAGCTCAGCGCCCACAACCGTCGCGCGGGAATTCGGCTGGGCGCGCGCATCGGCGATCGCATCGCTCGCGGTGACGTGCTTGCCGACATCTACGGCGCCGGGGCAGATCCTGGTTCGATTGCGGCGGCTTTTACGATCGGTGCGGTATCGCCGGCCGCGCGTCCGCTCGTCTACGCGACCATCTGACTTTATCCGTCAAAGCTAAANNACCTCGTCGTAGATGCGGCCGATGTATTCGCCCAAAATACCAAGACTGATGAGTTGCACTCCGCCTAAGAAGAGTACCGCCACGATCGTCGATGCCCAGCCTGGTGTGTAGCCGGGCGGAGACAGACTGAAGAGTTTGTACCCGATCACGATTAGCGCATAGAGAAACGCGACGGCGCTCGAGATGAAACCGAGATACGACGCAAAGCGTAACGGCACGTCCGAGAACGAGGTGATGCCGTCGATGGCAAAGCGCAGCATCTTCGGCAGCGGATACTTCGTGCTGCCCGAGTAGCGTTCTTCGCGATCGTACTCGATGCCGATTTGGTTGTAGCCGACCCAGCTGACCATGCCGCGCAAGAAACGGTGCCGTTCCGGTGATCGCTTGAGCGCGTCAACCACGCGGCGGCTCATTAGCCGAAAATCGCCGGTGTCGACCGGTATCGAGACCTTGGTGAGCCGTTTGATGATCCGGTAGAAGAGACGCGCGGTGAACAATTTGAAGGGGCTCTCGCCCTTGCGCGTGCGCCGTACCGCATACACGACGTCGTAGCCGTCGCGCCATCGCTCGACGAATGCAGCGATGAGCTCGGGCGGGTCTTGCAAATCGCCGTCCATCAGAACGATCGCGTCACCGGCAGCCATGTCCATGCCCGCTGAAGCTGCGAGTTGGTGACCGAAATTGCGCGAGAGGTTTATCAGCACGAGGTGCTCGCGTTGCGCAAGCTCTTCGCGAATGCGTTCCAGCGTTCGATCGGTGCTGCCGTCATTTACCAGCACGATCTCATACGAGGGAGCACCTTCGAGACGATCGGCAATTGCGACGATGCGCTCCACGAGTGGAGCGACGTTGCCTTCCTCGTTATAAAGGGGAACGACGATGCTGAGAACCGGCATGACCGGGGAGGTTCGACACGAGCGAGAATGACCTCTGGAATGCAGCGACTCCAGGCTTTTGTGGCCGTGACCTTCATGCTGGCATCGGCCGCATGCGCGCATCACCCCACGACGTCGCAAGGTTCTGCGACTCCAACACCCGCCGCGATCGAGACGCACGTGCCGGTGCAAAGTGCCATTCCTGCGCCGATCCCGAGCACGCCGTCCCCCTCGCCGTCCCCTGCGCCGTCTCCAACGCTCGCAGCGACCGAGGTCGTGACGTTGCCGCCGAATGCGCCACCGCGGATCGTCGCGGTGCACCTCAGCAAGCAGACCGTCCACGGCGGTGAAGCCGTTACCGGCACGGTGGTAACGACGTCGAACGTCGCAAGCGTCGAAGCGCGAATTGCAACGTTTTCGATCAGTGTGCCGAAGGTCGGCGTCGGCCGCTTTGCGCTAAACTACGTGGTGCCGAACGTTCCGTTCTTTTTGCACGGCACGTATCCGATGACGCTGATTGCACGCAACACCGCGGGAGAAGCCGTCCGGCGCGTGATTCCGATCACTGTTGAGTAGGACGGTTC
>PMUE01000063.1 GCA_003167055.1 Vulcanimicrobiota bacterium
GCTGCCGCTGCCCGCCGCTGAATTCGTGCGGGTATCGTTGCGCGTGACCCGGCTCCAGCCCGACATCCCGCAGCAGGCTTTCCACCCGCTGCCGGCGCGCGGTGGCGCTGGGCGAGATCGACGATGATCGGCTGGCGTCGTATTACGCGGGGGCGTGCGCGCTCGTGCATCCGTCCTTGCTCGAGGGCTTCGGCCTGCCGTTCGTCGAGGCGATGGCGCAAGGCTGTCCGGTGATCGCGACGACCACGTCGATTCCCGATCCGGTGGCCGCTGCGGCGCTGCTCTTCGAACCGCGTGACGTCGAGGGGGCGCGCGCGCAGATCGAACGATTGCTCGACGACCAGGCATTGCGCACCGCACTTGTTGAACGTGGGCGCGAGGCCGTCGCGAAGCTGAGCTGGGATCGAACCGCACGTGAGACGGCCGCGGTGTATCGCGAAATCGTAGAGGAGACGGAATGATCCACGTGCTGGTCGCGGCGATCGCCATCGTGATCAACGGCGTGAAGCTGCCGCTGCAGCCGCCGCCGATGATGGTGCACGGCGAGCTCTACGTGCCGGTCCGCCGCACAATCGAAGCGTTGGGATTGCAGTTCATTCAATCGGGATCGCAGATCGAAACGCAGGTCGGCGCGCGGTTGGTGGTTCTGCCGGTCGGCGGCAAGGGCGCAATCGAGGTCAAAGACGTGCTCTACGCCCCGCTGCGCTTTTTTACCGACGTGCTGGGTGCGCAGGCGACCTTCGACAGCCGAACGCACACCGTGACGATCGTCGCGCAGCTCGTCGGTACGTCGTCCAACGGACTAATTCTCACCCACACCTCGGCCGAACGCTTCGGCACGGTGAGTGCGGTCGATCTCACCTCTGACCCACCGACCGTGACGCTGGAATACAACGCAACGATCCACACGGTTCCGATCGGGACCAACGCGATTATCGAAATGCACGACGTTGCGGCCAACGTGGTCGTACCGGGCGAGCTTTCCGACGTGCGCCCGGGCGATTTCGCGCGCATCTACATGGATCGCGACGGACACGTGCAGCGCGTGGAAGATGCCTTCGGATCGCGGGTCGGACACATCGCCGCGACGACGGCATCCGAGTTCGTGCTGGCCGATGGGCACGTGATTATTCCCGATCGCACCACGCAGATCGTGCTCAACGGGCAAAGTGCCGCCGTCTCGGATCTGCACATCGGCGACGTCGTGACCGTCCGCTACAACGTCGAGAGCAATGAAATTCGCACGATCCTGGCGAGCCGTCCGGTGGCCAGTGTCTCGCCGCAGCCCGGCGAACCGGCGATTACCGCGATCAACCTCGATAACAATCGCCCCTTACGCGCCGGTGACGAGCTGACGGTCACGATGCAAGGCACGCCGGGCGGCGCGGCGACCTTCGACATCGGATCATATGTGACCAATCTTGCGATGAGCGAGAGTTCACACGGCGTCTACACCGCACGGTATCGGATTCCCAACGGCGCCAATTTCAGCGACGTGCCGATCATCGGCCGTCTGCGTGTGGGCGCAGCCAATGCGCCCGAAGCGCAGGCGGCGCAAACGCTCTCGGCGTCGAGTTCGCCGCCCGGCATTTCCGACTTTGCACCGAGTGAGAACGCGTCGGTGAATACCAGCTCACCGGCGGTGTATGCGACCTTCGTTGCCGACGCGGTTCCGGTTAACCCGTCAAGTATTGTATTATGGGTCGATGGACGTGACGTTACGTCCGAGTCACTGCGCACGCCGACCTTTATCCAATACATGCCATCCTACGCGTACCATAGCGGCATCGTGCACGTAACCGTGCGCGTTGCTGACCTGGCGGGCAACACCACCACCAAGTCGTGGACCTTCGTCATTCACCGATAGGAAAGGGGCCGATGGACTGTCTGTTCTGCAAAATTGCCGCGGGCGAGATTCCCTCGAAACCCGTCTATCGCGACCAGACGGTCCTGGCAATCGAAGACATTAATCCGCAGGCGCCGACGCATATCTTGGTGATGCCGGTGACGCATCACGCGAACATCGGCGAACTCTCCGATGCGGCTGATGGTCCGCTCCTCGCGCACCTCATGGAAGTCGCGACGAAACTCGGACGCGAACGCGGACGGGACGGCTATCGGCTGGTGATGAACACCGGCGAAGACGGTGGACAGACCGTCGACCATTTGCACGTCCACGTGCTCGCCGGCCGTCATATGACCTGGCCACCGGGATAAAAAACATGCGCTATCAACGATTCATCGCCGGGTGTCTCCTGGCCGGCTTGGCTGCGTGCGCGGTGAAATCGCCGCCGGCTGCGACGACCAGCGCAGAAGTGACGTTCTCCGAACTCAAAGCGGCGCGCACGAGCTCCGAGTGGCTGACCTACGGCCACGATTACGACAACCAGCGCTACGCGAGCCTTGACGAGATCAACACCCGTAACGTTTCGAAACTCGTGCCGGTCTATGTCTTTCAAACCGGCGTGGCCGAACCGTTTGAGACGTCGCCGATCGTCAGCAACGGGATGATCTATCTGACCGCGGCGGGCGACCGCGTCTTCGCAGTCGATGCGCGCAGAGGCAGCCTGGTGTGGCAGTACTCTCCGCATATCGAACACAAAATGAAGCTGTGCTGCGGCCCGGTCAACCGCGGTGTCGCAATCGGCGACGGCCTGGTATTCGTCGGTCAGCTCGACGATCGACTGGTTGCGCTTGACGAACATACCGGAAGGGTCGTGTGGTCCACCGCGATCGCGAATGAATCCGACGGATACAGCATCACGATGGCGCCGCTGGTGTATGGGAATACCGTGATCGTCGGCGTAGCCGGCGGAGAGTTCGCGATTCGAGGGTTCATCGCGGCGTACTCGATCACCGACGGGCACGAGGTGTGGCGCTGGTATTCGACCGATCCGCAGCATTGGGCCGGGAATTTCGTTTCGACGACGGCCGATGGGTCGCCGTTGCATCGCGACATCGCCAAGGAGCGCAGTTCGTATTCGCGGTTTTCCGACGCGTGGAAACGTGGCGGGGGTGCCATATGGATGACGCCGGCGGCGGACCCCGTGCGCAACACCATTTACTTTACGACCGGGAACCCGTGGCCCGACTATTCGGATGCGCGGCGGCCGGGCGACAATCTCTACACCGACTC
>PMUE01000154.1 GCA_003167055.1 Vulcanimicrobiota bacterium
TCGGCAAGACGTTGCCGCAGACGTAACTCGTGCTTGCAATCGGGCCGAAGACGAGATTCTGCTGACCGGCGACCCCTGCGACGGCCTGCACGGTTTCCGCGCTAGTTCCCGACACCGTGAACGGCGTTTGGTACTGAAACTTCGTCGGCGACGTCTGCGGCGAGGAGCCGTCGGTGGTGTAAAAGATGACATTACCGGCCGCTGCGTCCGTAATCGTCACCGTGAAGGGACAACTCTGCGTGGTGAACGCGGGCGAAATCAACGGAGCCGGCGGCGTCGCGGGCGGCGGCCCGGGCGGGCATCCCGTTAGTGCAAAAAGCGCGACTGCAAAAAGAAGCTTGCGCGCAAGCGGAAACGTTCGCATGGCACACCCCCCAAGGGAATGGGGTTTATGCGCTGGGCGCGGTGGGTCCCGTCATCGGCGGTTCTTCCACGAAGACTACCGCCGGTTCTGTTTTGCGCGGACGGCGGAAATGCGCGAGCAGGCCGTCGACGCCGAGGACGCGGCCGGTCGGCAGCACGAGATTGATTGCCGAGAGCACCAGTGCGGCAGAATCGAGACCGGACCACACGCTCAAGTGCATGAGTCCGCCCTTTGCCGAGATGTAGTTGAGCGAGAGCAGCACGCCAATCAATCCGCCAAGGCGTGTGTAAAACCCGAGCAGCAGCAAACATCCGGTGACGACCTCTCCCAACCGCACCAGTTCGGCAAAGAACCACGCATTGGGCAGTACGACGTTGGTGAGAAAAGCTTGATACGGTCCGCTATTGTGCGAGATCTGCGTGTTAAGGAATTGCGTCATCATGCCGTTGGGCGGCATGAAGTCCTGACTGTTGAGAAACTTTGGAATGCCGTGCATCAACCAAAACGCGCCGGCATAGATCCGGAACAGTGCGAGCCAGTACGCGTACGTTCGTGCAGATGGGAGTTTCACGCTGGAACCTCCTTCGGTGCCGCGGCCAGCCGCAGAATCAATGCTGCTGCGTCGCGCGCGGCGTTCGGGCGCCCATGCCGCCCTGCTGCGGTGATCATTCGCGCGCGGCGCTCCGAATCCGTCAGAATAGCCGTCAACGCATGCGGAAGGTCGGACGTCCGGCGTGCCCGCATTGCGACACCCCACTCGGTGAGGACGCGCACGTTCCGTTCTTCTTGTCCCGGCAGCGGCTTGAGCAAAATAATCGGAATCTGAGCGGCAAGCGCCTCGGCAGTGCTCAGCCCGCCTGGTTTGGTGACAAACGCATCTGCTGCGTGCATAAAGTCGTACACGTTGTCGACAAAGCGCACGACGCGCACCGGATAACTCACGCTCTCCGCGGTAGCAAGCACGCGGCTCTCTGCACGCGCATTGCGGCCGGCAATTACGACGGCGGCAATCGGCATCTGCATCGGTTCCATCGCGCGCAGCGTGCGACCCAGCGGTCCGATTCCCAGACCCCCGCCCATGACCAGCGCGATCGGCCGATCCAGCGGTAGTCCCAAGCGCTCGCGAATAGCACTCACCGGCTCATCGGCACGCGCAAACCGCGGATCGACGGGAATTCCTGACACCGTAATACGGTCGGCACGCACGCCCCGCGCCACCATCAGGTCGCGCATGGCGTCGGTCGCGACGCAGTAGCCGTCGATGTTGTCGTGGATCCAAAACGCGTGCACCGCAAAATCGGTGACGATGCCGACGACCGGCGGCGCATCGTCGTAGATACGCTTGTATTCCGCCATCGCGCCGCACGGAAATGCGTGCGTGCAGACGATTGCGTCGGGCCGTTCTTTTTCGATGAGCGGCCGAAGATTGCCGGCGGTGAACTGCTGCGCCCAGGTGCGAAAGGGCCCGACTTCGGTCGCGCGCTCGGCGCGATCGTAGATGTAGCGGTACATCTGCGGAATCGTCTTGACCATGCGCAGGTACCCGTCGGACACGACGCGGGAAACGACCAGCGCGGCGTACTTATACGAATCGACGACTTGGGTTTGAACGTCGGGATCAACTTCCGCGAGCGCGACGCAGACGGCGTTGGCGGCTGAGACATGCCCGACGCCCACACTCGCCGAGAGAAAGAGAACGCGGATTAGTGTCCCGCTCCGTACATACCGGTGCATTCGCTGGAGCCGCAGTTGACCGGAGTCGAGGCGCGAGGAGGGAGCATAGCCGTAGCTCTGTGACTGACGAGCAACGACGACTCCGGCCAACTGCGGCCCAGCCCTTCGGGTTGCCTCATCGGCGTCCCGCGGACGTCGTTGCTCTTCGCTCGCAAGGCGCTACTTTTGTCGCTCATTGCGCCTCGCCCGCGGAAGCCGATGAGCGCGACGAATGCATCGCTATGTACGCAGCGGGACACTAACTGTCGCCGCCTTCCTCTCCGGCTTCCTCGGCAAACACCAAAAATTCGTCGAGGATTTCTTGCGCGAGCGTATCGTCTTCGAGCAGATTGCCCTCGAGATCGGTCACGATGAACTCGCTCTCCGCCTCATCATCTTGCGGCTCGTGCATGAGCACCGCATAGGACGCCCCATCGTCGGGATCCTCGAGAATGCCCACCACCTCAAACGGCAGCTCCCCGCCGTCCTTGGTCTCGATGTAGAGCACCTCGCTCAATTCGAGCGGGCCGCTCTTGGTTTCACCGTTGTTGGACGACATTTGCGCTCCTTTGAATCTCTTAATGAAGACAGCGTTCGACATTGGCCTGGTGCTCGGCAAGCGTCTTCGCAAAGACATGATGCCCATTCCCGCAGTAGACGTAATATAAATCGTCGGTTTTGGCCGGATGCAACGCGGCGAGGAGGGAGGGCTGCCCAGGGTTGGCGATCGGGGTCGGCGGCAGGCCCGCGTGCTGATAGGTATTATACGGTGAATCGATCTGCAAGTCGTGCAGGGAGAGCTCCGACTTGTGCTCCGGCAGCGCGTATTCGATGGTTGCGTCGACCTGCAGCGGCATCCCCAGGCGCAGCCGGTTGTAGATCACGCCGGCAATCACTGGGCGGTCGCTTTCGATCTTGGCCTCGCGTTCGACGAGCGATGCGACGGTTACCGCCTGCGCCAACGTCACGTGGAGCGCGCGTGCGCGCTGCGCAGCATCCGGCGGCAATTCCTTGGCAAACTGGTCGGTCAGCATGCGCGTCACTTGGTCCGGCGTCGCGGCGAGCGGCACCAAATAGGTGCTCGGGAACAAGTAGCCCTCGTGTCCGTGAAATGCCCGGTCGAAGGCAGCAGCGCGGCCGATGCCCTCGTCTTGTAGGCGCTGCGCAATCTGCGCGGCGGTAAAGCCTTCGGGGATCGTGACCCACGTCGCGATTTGTGCGCCGCCGCTGCGCAGCTGATTGAGAATTTCCGCCTGTGTCTCGTGCGGTGCAAATGCATATGCGCCGGCACGTACCTCTTCATCGGCGTGACCGATGCGGGCGAGCACGCGAAAGCTCAACGCGTTCCGAATGATGCCGCGCGACTCGAGCAAGGCCGCGATATCGCTCAAGGTCGAGCCGCGCGGAATGATCACCTGGACCGCCGTCGCCGGTAGCGACCGGTCGAGATAGACGAACGCGGTCCATACGGCAAACACGCCGGCGACAACGACGACGACCACGGCGACCAGCGCCACGAGAACCCGATTGCGCGTCACGAACCGCCTAAGCGCCGGCGAGCGAGAAAGGTCTCGAGAATCAGCGCGGCGGCCATCTTGTCGACGACGTCCTTGCGTTTCTTGCGCGATACGTCGGCCGCGATGAGCGTTTTCGTCGCCTGCGCCGTCGTCATGCGCTCGTCGACGCGATGAATCGTTCCGTTGTAAACCTTGCGCAGTGATTCGACAAAGGCGTCCATCTTCTGCGCCGCGATCCCGCGCTCGCCCGAAAGCGCGACCGGATCACCGACGACGAGCTCGCGCGCTTTGTACGATTCGGCCAATTCGTTAATTCGCTCAAGATCGGTGCGCAGGTTGGTGCGCACGATCGTGTCGGCGGGCAAGGCAAAGGTCTCGGTCGGGTCGGCGATGGCGACGCCGATCCGTTTGCTGCCCACGTCGAGCGCCATAATCGCTATGACGCGGCCTTCGGCTTTCTGCCCAAGTGATGCACGACGATGTCGTCAATCGCGGCCGCGACGCGCGGGCGCGCGAGTAACATTGCGGCTCCGCCGCCACGCGGCGTACGCAGGCCCGCAAGATTGCGCAGATCATCCGCATCGAGTTCGACCAGATCGCGCCAGATCTCGCGGCAGCGCGCGCAGATGAAACCGCCCGCCTGTGGATCGACCCACGCCGCGTCCCGCTCGAAGTCTTTTCCGCAGCGAATGCAGGCATCGATCGGGGGCTCAATGCCGAGCGACGCGAGCAGCCGCAGCGAAAAGCGCGGCACCAGCGTTCGCGGCGCATCGCTGGCCGCGATCGCGGCGATGACGCCGGCGAGTAACTCGTAGATGTCGGGCACGGCCAAGTCGGGTTCGCAAAATGCGTCGATCAGTTCGGCGACGAGCTGCGCCGTTGCAAAGCGCTCCGGTTCGACCAGCCGCTCCCACGGCGCGCGCACAATGTCGGCGTTCACGATGACGTCCAGCGAGCGACCGTGATGCATCTGCAGCTCGCACTCATTGCCGAACTCAAGCCGGCCGGCGAAGTGACTTTTTGCACGGCGCACGCCTTTCGCCACCGCGTCGAGTTTTCCGCGTTCGGTCGTAAAGAGCCGGATGATGCGATCGGCCTCACCGAGTGGGCGCGCGCGCAGCACAATGCCGCGCGTCTTATACGAGCGGGCCGAAGGAATGGGGAAGCAGCTCCGCAACCGTGGTCGTCACCGGACCATCGGGGGTCGTAAATACGACCGTCATGTTGGGATTGAATTCCGCGAGCACCTGACGGCAGGCGCCGCACGGGCTCGTCACGACGCCATCCGGCCCGGCAACGGCGATCGTCGCGAAGTTACGATAACCCGCCGTTACTGCGGTACCGATCGCGACGCGCTCGGCACACATCGTCAGCCCGTAGCTGGCATTTTCGACGTTACATCCCAGAAAGACGTGGCCGTCACCGGTGTCGAGTGCGGCGCCTACCGTAAAGTGCGAGTAGGGAGCGTAGGCGTTTTCGCGCGCATCGCGCGCGGCAGAGAGCAGCGCTTCGTGCTCACTGAGCAACGTCATGCTCATTTTCCACGACCTCTTCATTGCGCGCCGTACCGTTGGGGCTAATAAACACGCGCACGGAAAGAATGCGGCGTCCGCGTGTGCGCTCAACTTTCAGGCGCGTGTTCCGATCGGCAATGATTTCCTCGCCCTCGCGCGGCAGACGCCCGAAGAGCCCGACGATGTAGCCGCCGATCGTTTCAAAATCTTCGCTCGGGATGTGTGTACCGAGCTTATCGTTCACGTCGTCGATATTGGTGCCGGCTTCAACCACGGCCTCTTCATCCGAAACGACGTGGATCGGTTCCTGCTCGTCTTGGTCGTGCTCGTCGCGAATCTCGCCGACGATTTCTTCGAGCAGGTCTTCCATCGTTACGAGCCCGGCCGTACCGCCGTATTCGTCGACGACGATCGACATCGAAAACTTTTCGCGCTGCATCTCGCGCAGCAGCTCGGCGAGCTTCTTCGTTTCGGGCACGTGCGAGGCCGGCCGCATCAACGAGCGTAGGCTGGTCTGCGCCAGCGTGCCGTTGGCCAGCGCGATCAGGAGCTCGCGATCGTGCACGATGCCGACGATGTCGTCTTTCGACTCTTGGTAGACCGGCAGCTTGGAGTACCCTTCCGAAATGACTACGTCGAGCGCGCGGCGCGGCGAATCGTCGATCGAGACCGCGACCATCTCCGGCCGGGGCGTCATGATCTCGCGCACGATCGTATCGCCGAACTCGATGACCGAATGGATCATCTCGCGCTCTTCTTCTTCGATCACGCGCTGCTCGGCACCGACGTCGACCAACGAGCGAATATCTTCTTCCGTCACGTAGATGTGGTGCGCGACGCGGATGCCGAAGATCCGCAGAATGCCGTTCGCAACAAACGTGAAGGCGTTGCTGATCGGGGTGATCACGATCGCAACGATGCGCAGCACGGGCGACAGCACGAGCAGCCAGCGGTCGCCGCTGCCGGCTGCCAGCGTCTTAGGAATGATTTCGCCGAAGAGCAGCAACACAAGCGCCATCACCAACGTCGCCCACAAGGCCGGCTGCGCCAGACCCATGTCGATGGCGATGGTGGTGGCGAGCGAGTCGGCCGCCAGCAACGCGACCGTGTTGCCGATCAAGATCGAGGTCAACACGTGACTCTTGTCGTCGACCAGCGCGACCACCGTACCCGCGCCGCGCACCTTGCGGTCCTGGAGGCTGCGGGCGCGCACGCGCCCGACCGAGACCAACGCGGTCTCCGACGCAGAAAAGAAGGCCGCGGCAAGCACCAGGACGATGAGCGCGGCGACTTCGAGCCAGTTAGTCGGGTGAGCCGCCGTCATGATGCGGGACTTCGGTCAGGGTCGGTATTCAAATCGGCGCCATTATAGCACAAGGTGCGAGCGGGCCAGCAGGTAGACCGCTAGGGCGACCACCGTCCCCAGGACCGAGCCGGCCACGACCTCGCCCGTGCTGTGGAACTTGGCCTCGACCCGGCTCTGGGCCACGAGGAAGGCCAAGAAATAGGCCAGGAGCGCGGCGAGCGGCCGCTGGTAGAGAAACGCCAAGAGGGTAGCCGCGGCGAAGGCCAGGGCCGCATGTCCCGAGATCGCGCCGCCCTGC
>PMUE01000171.1 GCA_003167055.1 Vulcanimicrobiota bacterium
TGGGCGGATGTTCGAACTGCGCAATCAGCGAGACACACACGATCGGCGCGGTCAGTGAAGACTACGGCATTCCGCTGCCGATGTTGCTGGACAGCCTCAACGCCCTCTTCGATCAGGGATCGCTGACCATCGGCGACAAGGTGCGCATCCCCGACGAGATTCGCAACAAGATTCCGCAGCTCGCGAACGTGCCGGAGATCGGCGAGATCACCGGCTCAGAAAACGGGGCCTATACCGCCGAATTCGGCGACGTGCGTCTGCAGGGGCTGGCCGAGGACTTCATCCCGGTCGAAGCCGCCGCGACCAAAGCCAGTTAGAGCAGCTTTCGGTCCTCAAACCCCTCATCTAACGCGTGCCAGTGTGTCACGCGCGACTCTCCCGCTTTCCAACAGAGATACATCGGCTCGCCGCGGCGCGTCGACGGAAAATCGACCAGCCCGAGATCGATGTCTTTGACGATGCATCCGAATGATTCGACGCGGTGGATGAGCCGGACGATTTCACTTTTGAGGTCACCGAAGCGCGGCGCCGGAAACGGGGAACGTAGTCCGGCCAGGCGCGTCGAGCCGACCGACGACGGCGGCGGGACGTGCAGCGCCGGATCGGTCTCGAGCAATTTGATCGCAAGGTCGCGCCGCTTCGTCAGCAGCTCGGCAACCAGCGGCGCAAGCTTCGGGATGAGGGCGTTGGCCTTCTCGGGCGAAAAGAACTTCATGCGGCTGCAACGCTCCCTCTGCCGGCCATGAGCTCGGCACGTATCGTCTTCGTCACCGGGCTCTCCGGCGCTGGGAAGAGTCAGGCGATCAAGACGTTTGAAGACTTGGGCTTTTACTGCGTGGAACACCTGCCGCCGGCGGCGCTCGACGCGACGCTTCGCATCCTGGACGCAGGCCGCACCGGTGATATTGCTATTACCCTGCACGAGCAAAGTGATGCCATGCTCGGCGACGCATTGGCCGTCATCGAAGCAGCCGCTCGCGTGCGCCCCGTGGACGTGCTCTACCTCGAAGCGCGTGACGAAGCGCTCGTGCGCCGTTTCAGTGAGACACGACGCCGTCATCCATTCGAAACGCATGGCTCGCTGCCCGAAGCCATTGCCGCCGAACGCGAAGCGCTGCTGCCGCTGCGCGAGCGGGCGACGATGATCATCGATACGACGAATCTCAATCATGGAAGTCTCAAAGAACGGCTAGCTGCCGCCTTCGCTCCCAACGAGCGCGCACTTCTCACCGTGACGATCGTGCCGTTTGGCTTCAAGTACGGCTTACCGCTCGATCTCGACTTGCTGTTCGACGTGCGTTTCCTGCGCAATCCCAACTACGACGATGCGCTGCAACCACTCACCGGCGAAGATGAAGCGGTCGTGAAATTCATCGAGGCGGACCCGGCATGCGCACCGTTCGTGGCGAAGCTTATCGACATGGTGGACTTCCTGGTTCCGCGCTACATTGCCGAAGGGAAGGCACGCGTGACGATCGGCATCGGCTGCACCGGTGGACGCCATCGTTCGGTGTACGTCGCGGGTCGCTTGTATCGGCACCTCGCCGCCGACGAACGGCTCGCGCTTGCGGTCGATCCGCGGGATCTCGCGCGGTAGCAGCATGGGACGCCGCGTGATCGCGCCGCTACGGTGGCTGCTGCCTGGATTAGGAATCAAGCGCTGGCTCGTGCTGGCGGTGCTTGGCACAGCCTTGCTCGTCGACGGCATCTACCGCTGGCTGGTCGCCGAAGGCGGCGGACTGCATATCAATGAGGGCATCGACGCGTTCGTTGACGACTATTTCTCGCCGTCGTATCTGACGTGGGTGTTCATCGGCTGCGGGTTGCTCGCAATTGTGTACGGCATGGGCCGCTGGCTTTCATCAATGACGCGGGCCGCGCGCGGTCGCGAACACGGTTTGCTCGACTCGCTGCTCGTGCGCCGGCTCGAGCAGGGCTACAAGATCGTCGCGATCGGCGGCGGCACCGGACTTTCAACACTGCTGCGCGGGCTCAAACGCCGCACCACCAACCTTACGGCCGTCGTCACGGTCTCCGACGACGGCGGTTCGTCGGGACGTTTGCAAAAGGAACTCGGTGTGTTACCGCCCGGCGACGTGCGCAACTGTTTGGTGGCGCTTGCCGATGACGAAGCCCTCGTCACCGATCTGTTCCGCTATCGCTTCGAAGAAGGCGGCGGACTGACCGGACACTCGTTCGGCAATCTGTTCTTGGCGGCGATGAGCGGCATTACCGGAAACTTTGACGTGGCGATCAAGGAGTCGAGCCGCGTGCTCAACATCGTCGGACGCGTGTTGCCGACGACCCTCTCGGTCGTGCAACTCTGCGCCGAACTCGCCGACGGCACGATCGTCGAAGGCGAGTCGAACATACCCAAAGCGCGGCAACCGATTCGGCGCGTCTTCTTCGATCCGGCCAGCGCGCTGCCGCTCGATGAAGTGATCGAAGCCATCCGGACTGCCGACGCGATCGTGCTCGGCCCGGGCTCGCTCTTCACCTCGATACTTCCGAATTTTCTCGTCGAACGCATCACCCACGAAGTCGCGCAGGCGAGCGCGGTGAAGGTCTACGTCTGCAACGTGATGACGCAACCCGGCGAAACCGACCATATGACCGCCGCCGATCACGTCGAGGCGCTCTTCCGCAACGCCGGCGCACGCGTCTGCGACTACGTGATCGTCAATGACGAGCCACCGCACAAACTGCTCACCACTTACGCCGAAGAGCGTCAGGAACCGGTGATCCCCGACGTCGAGCGTATCAGAGAGTTGGGCCTCACGCCGATCCGCGCGCAAATGATCAGCGAAAACCTCACGGTTCGGCACGATCCAGAAAAGCTAGCAGACGAGGTACTCGAGGTGATCGACCGGGCGGTCGCCGAGCGCGCGACCTTCGTGAAGCCGGCCAGCGCCTACGCTAAGGCGGGGTCGGCTGCTGCATTGCGACGTTGAGTTCGAACGCTTTACCCGGCTCGGCATTGACCGTGGCGGTAATGTCGGCGTAACCCTTCGCGCGCACCACGTAGTCCATGATGCCGCTCGGCACTTTCGCGAACGTGAACTTGCCGTTGGCGTCGGTCGTCGCGGTAAGCACCGTATCGACGATCACGGTCGCATCCGCTATCGGCTGATGCGTGACCGAATCGGTAACCGTCCCGCTCAACGGCGAGAACTGCGTTGCCGGCGGCAGGTCGCCATTATCGCACGCGCTCAGCATGAGTGCAGCGAACGCGAGCGCTGCTAGAGCGCGAGCCGTCTTCCTCATATAGCGCAAGCTTCGCGCGGGAGGCCCGCTCTCCCCGGTTGCGGAAGCGCTGGCCCATGTCTATGACCGCGCCCTCCGACCGGACAACCGGTCCGATCTACTGCGACACCGCGCTCGATGCGATCGGGAATACGCCACTCGTCAAACTCAATAAGGTCACCGATGGGGCGGAATGCCTCGTCCTGGCTAAGGTTGAGTACGTCAATCCCGGCGGAAGCGTCAAGGATCGGCCCGCGGTTGCAATGCTCGAAGAAGCCGAGCGCGCGGGCCTGCTCAAACCGGGCGGTACGATCGTCGAGCCGACAAGCGGCAACAC
>PMUE01000013.1 GCA_003167055.1 Vulcanimicrobiota bacterium
GACGGCTGATGTTGCGCTTGACCACGTCCATGCCGACGCCGCGGCCGGACACGTCGGAGACGACATCGGCGGTCGAGAACCCGGGGGTAAAGATCAGCTCGATGATTTCACGGTCACTCAAGCGGTCGTCAGCCGAGATCAGCCCCTGCTTGATACCGCGCGCGCGAACTTTGTCCAGATTGATCCCGCCGCCATCGTCAGAGACTTCAATGATGATCTGGTTGCCTTCGTGATAGGCGTTGAGCGCAATCGTGCCGACGCGCGGCTTCCCGAGCTTTTCACGTTCGTCAGGCGCCTCGATGCCGTGATCGACGTTGTTGCGCAGTAAGTGCATGAGCGGCTCGCCGACTTCGTCGACGATCGTCTTGTCGAGGTCGGTTTCGGCGCCCGAGATCACCAACTGCACTTCTTTGCCGCGCGCCTTGGCAACGTCACGCACCAAGCGCGGAAAACGGTCGAACACCTGGCCGATCGGCACCATGCGAACCTTCATGATCGACTCTTGAATCTCGTTGGTCGTTCGCGCGAGCAGCGCAGCCGAATCGGCGAGATCTTTGGCGAGCGGCGCGATGATGCCCGAGGAAGCACCCCCGGCGTTGCTGGCTTTGTCGGCCATCAACCGCTCGAGCGTGTTGGCGATATCTGAAATGCGCGTGCGATTGATCACCAATTCGCCGACCAAATTAAGCAGCGAGTCCAGCCGCTCGATATCCACACGTATCGTCTGGTGGATTGACGAACGCTTCTGCTCGGCGTTGGGCGATGCGCCGGCTGCGGCGGCGGGCGCCTTGCTGACCGGAGTTTCGGCCTTCGGTGCGACCGGCTCGGGGACGGGCGGCGGTGTTGCTGCGACCGGCGCCGCGGGCTCGGGTTCAAACGCGGCTACACTCTCGGGTGCCGCCGCCGTCGCGCTCTTTTGCGCTTGCGCCTCGTCCAAGAGACGCTGCACTTCGGCTTCGAACGCCTCTGCGTCGGAGGGACCGACCGCAGGTTGTTCGGCGGCGTGCGCGGCACCGAAGGATTGTTCCGGGCCAGTTCGTCCCTCGATAACTTGCGCGGTCTGTTCGTAGATCGAGGTGAACTTGTCGAGCTTTTGGATGTACTCTTCGACACCGGTGGGTGACGCCTGATCGCTGATCGCCGCTGCGACCAGCTCGGTCAGTAGGTCACGGCCCGAAAATAGAATGTCGACGACGCTCTCGGAGAGCGGCATGCGGTCCTTGCGCAGCAGATCGAAGACGTTTTCGAGCTTGTGCGCGACTTGCTGAATGTCGGTAAACCCGAGCATGCCCGCACTACCCTTGACGGTGTGCAGCGCGCGAAAGAGCGAGGCGATGATCTCCGGGTCGGTCTCCCCGGTTTGGACGAACTCTTCGAGTTTGAGCAAATCCGCATCGATTTGCTGAAGCAATTCTTCAGCTTCGTCGCGGAAATATGAGATGAACTCTTCTCGATTAAAGAGTTCGTCTGACATGATTTACTCTACGCCAAAGACCGAGAGGAGCGGCCCGAGCGATCCCGTTTCCGGGATGAGGATGAATTGCCCGGCGACTTCCTTTTCTTTGTCGAGGAAGCTCGACTCGATGAGGAAGACGTCTTGGTCGGGCAGGATCGACATCAGCGTCCGGAATGCCGCCTGCACCGTGCCGTACGAGAGCGTCGGTACCGAGGGCAGCAAGTTCGAGCCGGTGAGCTGGATGATCGCAGTCAGATACGAGCCGGCGATGATGTTGCCGAGTTCTTTGAGCGTCGAGTCAGCGATCGAATCGAAGATCTGAATATCGCCGATCACGCGATGCAAGAACTGGCTCACGAAATCGAGCGCCTGTTCGCGATCGAACAGGACGACCATCTGCCCGGGTGCTTCGCCCCGCACGTACATGTGCAGTGCAGCAACGGTGCGGTTCTCGTGTCCGACGCGCGACGCGAGGTCGCGGAACTTAATGACGTCGATGCGCGGCTCGGAAAGATTGATCTTCGTATTGAGCAACTGCGAGAGCGCGGTGGCCGCGTGGCCCGCGCCGATATTACCGACCTCTTTAAGCGCGTCTTTTTGGAGGTCGTTGAGTTGCATGCCACCGCCGCTCATGAGAGCACCTTCTGAATGGTCTCGAGGATCTTGGGCGGCTGGAAGGGTTTGGTAATGAACGACTTCGCGCCGGCTTGAATCGCCTCGACGACCAGCGCCTGCTGGCCCATCGACGTGCACATGATGATCTTGGCGTTGGGATCGTTGGCGACGATTTGCTTAACCGCGGTGATGCCGTCCATCTCGGGCATAACCATGTCCATCGTCACGAGGTCCGGCTGAAGTTGCTTGTACTTCTCAACCGCCTCAACACCGTTCTGAGCCTCTCCAACGACTTCAAAGCCGTTCTTAGAAAGGATCCCTTTGATCATCATCCGCATGACGACGGCATCGTCGACGATGAGGACTCTCTTGCTCATCCAATGCTCCCAAGACGAAGTGCAAAAAACACGACTCGATCCTTTGAACTCAATCGGCCAAAGGATAGGGGTACTTTATAGATAGGTCAGGCCAATCCCCGGCTGCGCAGTTCGGCCTGACGACGGTTGATGAAATCGATGATCGCCTGATCTTCATCGGGCCGCAGCCCCTGAAAGCGTAGCCCGTGCGAGAACTTCCCCGAACTTTTGATCTTCTCGTGGCGCATGACTTCCCCGAGCAGGGTCATGGCGGGGGCCTCAGGCTTGAGCTTCATGCGGACCTCGACCGTGGTATGGGGCTTGAGCTCCCGGTCGATAATCAGTGAACAGCCGCCGCGGCTGATGTCCCGGATCGTCGCCTTGGCGAACTCTCCGGTTCCCACGCCGCCTGGTGCGAAGCGCCACTCCCCGGTAACAATTGCGTCCAGCCGCACGCTCTGGCGCTTCTGCGAGCCGCTCGCCGCCGCGATGAGGATCAGCCGGCGCGGGGGGTCGAACTGGGTGCTCGACGAGTTCACCGCGGCAACCTTGGTCTCCATCCGGTACCGCCCCGCGGCTGCCGTGTAGATGAGGATCGCCGTCTCGCCGACCCGGCCGAGTGCGTCGCGGG